>JANOOO010000126.1:0-10174 GCA_031421375.1 Polaromonas sp. | reverse complement strand
ATCGACGACATGCTGGTGCCCGTTGAGAAACACGCCATCATTGCGCGCGCCCAAAAAGAAGTTAAAGAGATCGAGCAGCAATATGTCTCGGGTCTGGTGACTTCCGGCGAGCGCTATAACAAGGTGGTGGACATCTGGGGCAAGTCCGGCGACGAGGTCTCCAAGGTGATGATGGCCCAGCTCTCGAAAGAGAAGGTCATCGACCGCCACGGCAAGGAAGTCGAGCAGGAATCGTTCAACTCGATCTACATGATGGCCGACTCGGGCGCACGCGGCTCCGCTGCGCAGATTCGCCAGGTGGCCGGTATGCGCGGTTTAATGGCCAAGCCAGACGGCTCGATTATTGAGACGCCGATCACCGCCAACTTCCGCGAGGGCCTGAATGTGCTGGAGTACTTCATCTCCACGCACGGTGCGCGTAAGGGCCTGGCCGACACGGCGCTGAAAACCGCCAATTCGGGCTACCTGACGCGTCGCCTGTGCGATGTGGTGCAAGACCTCGTGGTCACGCAGGACGACTGCGGAACGACCGATGGCTCGGTGATGCGCGCCATCGTCGAGGGCGGTGAGGTCATTGAATCGCTGCGCGATCGCGTGCTGGGCCGCACGGCAGTTGAAGAAGTGCTGCACCCTGAAGACCGCTCGGTGCTGGCACCGGCCGGCGCCATGCTGGACGAAGATTTGATTGAAGATCTCGAAGCCGCTGGCGTCGATGAAGTCAAGGTCCGCACCGCGCTGACCTGCAAGACGCGCTTTGGCTTGTGCGCCAGGTGCTATGGCCGCGATCTGGGTCGCGGCGGCCTGATCAACATCGGCGAAGCGGTCGGCATCATTGCCGCGCAGTCGATTGGCGAGCCCGGCACGCAGCTGACGATGCGGACCTTCCACATCGGCGGCGCGGCATCGCGTGCAGCCATTGCGTCAAGCGTCGAGGCCAAGTCCAATGGCGTAATTGGCTTCAACGCACCAATGCGTTACGTGACCAACAGCAAGGGCGAGCTGGTCGTGATCGCGCGTTCGGGCGAGATCGTCATTCACGACGAGCATGGCCGCGAACGCGAGCGCCACAAGGTGCCGTATGGCTCCATCCTGGCAGTCAAAGCCGACCAGTCGATCAAGGCGGGCTTGATTCTGGCTAACTGGGATCCGCTGACGCGTCCGATCATCACCGAGTTTGCCGGCAAGGTCGTCTTCGAGAACGTCGAAGAGGGTGTGACCGTCGCGCGACAGGTTGATGACGTAACGGGCCTGTCCACCCTGGTGGTGATCGATCCGAAACGCCGTGGTGTGACGAAAGTGGTGCGCCCGCAAGTCAAGCTGATCGACGCGACCGGCAACGAAGTCAAGATCCCCGGCACCGATCACTCGGTGACGATTGGCTTTCAGATTGGTGCGCTGGTTCAGGTGCGTGACGGCCAGGATGTTGGACCCGGCGAAGTGCTGGCCCGCATTCCAATCGAAGGCCAGAAGACCCGCGACATCACTGGTGGCTTGCCGCGTGTCGCCGAGTTGTTTGAAGCCCGTACGCCGAAAGACAAGGGCACGCTGGCCGAGATGACCGGCACGGTTTCGTTCGGTAAAGAAACCAAGGGCAAGATTCGCCTGCAGATCACCGACCCCGAAGGCAAAGTCTGGGAAGACCTGGTGCCCAAGGAGAAAAACATTCTGGTCCACGAGGGCCAGGTGGTGAACAAGGGCGAATCCATCGTCGATGGACCAGCTGACCCGCAAGACATTTTGCGTCTGCTGGGCATGGAAGAGCTCGCGCGCTACATCGTCGATGAAGTGCAGGACGTGTACCGTTTGCAGGGCGTGAAGATCAACGACAAACACATCGAAGTGATTGTTCGCCAGATGCTGCGCCGTGTGGTGGTCGAGAACGTCGGCGAGTCGAGCTACATTGCCGGCGAGCAGGTCGAGCGCTCGGTCATCCTCGATGTCAATGACGCGCTGCGCGCTGCCGACAAGATTCCGGCAACGTTCAGCAATCTGCTGCTGGGTATCACCAAGGCTTCGCTGTCAACCGACTCGTTCATCTCGGCGGCTTCCTTCCAGGAAACCACGCGCGTGCTGACCGAGGCGGCCATTATGGGCAAGCGCGATGAGCTACGTGGCCTGAAAGAGAACGTCATCGTCGGCCGCCTGATTCCTGCGGGCACCGGCATGGCCTATCACGAGGCCCGCAAGGCCAAAGACCTGATGGACGACGCCGAGCGACGTGCCATTGCTGACGCCGAAGCGGCTGAGCTGGAAGCGCTGCCGGTTGAGGCTGGCAGCGAGAGCCCGGCGGGCGAGTAAGCCACTCTTGCCGACGCCTGAAAAAAGGCGGCGGCTTGACGGCGCTGCCCAGCCCCGCACCTGACATGGTGCGGGGCTTTTTTTTGGACGCAGCAGCACCCGCCGGCCACCTGCTTTGAGGCACGGTTCGATGATAAAAAATCAATCAATCCCAGCACAGGCGGGCGCAAGTAGCTCCTGAAAACATAGCTACTGCTGGATATCGATGGCGCAACACTGCAGGCTTTGCGGCATTCCGAAATCCGGTTAACCTGCGCAGCAGCGGCTCGCGTCGCGCCATCACCCCGTGGCCCCGCAGAATTCATTGCTACTGTTTGAATAAATAGGAGGAAGCCCCCATGTCGGTTGCCGCACTGGTTTTAATTGGCGTTGCTGCGTTGCTGGTTTTCTGGGCGGTAGGCGCGTACAACCGATTGGTACGGCTAAAAAATACCATTGCCAACGCCTTCTGGCAGATCGATGTGCAGCTCAAGCGGCGCTACGACCTGATTCCCAATCTGGTCGAAGCCGCTAGAGGCTATTTGCAGCATGAAAGCAGCACGCTCGAAGCGGTCATTGCTGCACGCAATCAGGCGCGAAGTGCCAGTGATGCCGTACGCGCCGGGCCGACACGCGCCAGTGCCGTCGTCGCGCTGGCGGCCGCCGAGGAGGTGCTCGATGGCAGTCTTGGGCGTTTGTTTGCGCTCGCTGAGGCTTATCCCGAGTTCAAGGCAGACCAGACGATTCGCGAACTCAGCGAAGAGCTGACCAGCACCGAGAACAAGGTCGCCTTCTCTCGCCAGGCTTACAACGACGCCGTGCTCGACTACAACGACGCGCAGGGGCAATTCCCGGCGCTGCTGGTGGCCCGGCTTTTCGGCTTTGCGCCTGCGGCCATGCTGCAGGCGACGCAGACCGCAGGCGAGCGCGACGCGATCCGCATTGCGATTTAACGAAGCAGCGATCGGTTCAGCCCACCATGCGTTTTTTTGAAAGGCAGCAGACCGCCCGCGCACAAACGCGCCAGTTGCTACTGCTCTTTGGCCTGATTTTGCTGGCGCTGGTTCTCGCGATGAACACCGCCCTGGCACTGACCTGGAAAGTCGTCGGTGGCGGGAGCGATTACCCGGTGTACTTCTTCTGTGTCAACACCGGCCTGACTTTGCTGTTTGTATTTGGCGGCTGGTGGCTGGTGGCTAGAGGCGGCAGTTCTGGCCAGCGGCGGCGAGAAGCTGGCGCGGCGCGCCGGGGCACGTGAGGCGTGGCCGGCCAGCCGGAAAGACGAAACCAGGCTGTGCAACATCGTCAGCGAGTTAGCCATTGCTGCCAGCATGAAACCGCCGCAGGCAATGGTGCTGGCGCGCGTTGAAGGCATCAACGCTTTTGCCGCTGGCTGGGACGAAGACGACGCGGTCATTGCCGTCACGCGTGGTGCCTTGGAGAAACTCACGCGGGACGAGCTGCAGGGTCTGGTGGCGCATGAATTGAGCCATCTTCGCGAGGGCGACACGCAGCTCAACATGCGCCTGTCCGGCATGGTCTTCGGGTTGGAGATGATCTTCAATCTCGGCCAGCGCATGTGCGAGGCGCGCGACGATGGACACCGCTCATTGCTGGCTTTGCCCGGGGTCGCCGTGATGGCTTGCGGCGCGCTGGGCTGGCTGGGTGGCCGCATTCTGAAAGCGGCGGTGTCGCGCCAGCGCGAGTTTCTGGCCGATGCGCGGGCGGTGCAGTTCACGCGCAGCAAAGAGGGCTTGGGCGGCATGTTGCGCAAGGTCATGGGCGAGCAGGCCAGCCGCAGCGCGCCGCAGGGCGTGGCGGCTGGGCAGCGGCTCAGTCCCTTGCTGCATCACATGCTGCTGGTTGGTCCGCAAGCCGAATCGAACTGGCTGGCCACACATCCCCCACTGGCCGAGCGTGTCCGCCGCATTTACGGACGCACGATGCCCCCTGTAGAGCCGGTGTTGGAGGGGCGCGCCCCTGCTGCCTTTTAACGTTGCTATCAGCCGCTTCTGAAAAGTCTTGGACCAAGCGTCTGCACTTGACCCAAGTGCGCGTGACTTTGCATTAAACCTGGAAACGGCAGTTGACCGCTCGTAAGCCTCTCCAAATCCAGATGGATATTGACTTTTTTGGCTTCGTTGACTCTCGCCTCGCAGGTGACACCGCTACGCGTCCAAGTGAGCCGCGCTGCGCCCGTCTGGCGGCGTTGCTCCGCCTAGCAGGCAGTAGCCTGCGTCGTTGTCACGCCTTGCCAGCCCGCCGCATCACAGCCCACTTGGATGCGTCCAACTGCCGTTTCTAGGTTAAATCGGCATTTTGCCCAGAACAGACGGGCGCAAGCAGCTCCTGAAATAATAGCAACTCGTTGCCGTGAAGCCGTCTGCCACCCGGCGCTCCAAGGGCAGAATACGTCGCTTGACCGAAGCTGCAGTAGCCTGCCATCCCTGCGTGGGATTGGCCTGGAGTCCTGGCCCTCACAGCACTTCATCCGGAGCAAACGGGGCGATGACTTTCAAAAGCAGCCGCAAGCCCAGGCTGGTATCAGGCTCGACGCGTGCGTCTTCCAGCTTCGATCCTGGCGGCGCCCGCCAAACCAGTTGACCACCTTCATGCAATTCCACTCGATATGCCGCCTGACCCAGCGCTGCTTCGATCTGGCGCGTGGCTTGAGCGGCGAGCGTGGGGCTCCGAATGACCACGGCCACCTCGCTGTTTTGCAGCTGTGAACGCAAATCAAGATTCATCGACCCGACCACCAGGATGCGCTTGTCGGCGACCACAACTTTGGCATGCAGGCTGGCGCGTGAGCCGCCGGTTGAGCTGCCAAGAGAGCCACCGGCCAGCCCGCCCATCGAGCCGCCAGGCGAGCCCAGAGTGCCGACGTTGCCGGGGTGCTCGGCTCGCATCTCATAAAGCTCGATACCCAGACCAAGCAGCGCCTTGCGGTAACGCGCATAGCCGACGTGAGCGGCGGGTGCATCGTTGGACGCCAGCGAGTTGGTCAGCACGCGCACCCGAATGCCGCGCTGCCGGATGTCGGCGAACTGCTTCATCATGCGTTCGCCGGGAACGAAATACGGTGAGACGACCAGCAAATCTTTTTGTGCCTGCCCCATCAGCGCGAGCAGGCCACCAACGGTGGTCTCCTTCGCCTCTCTCACGTCGTCGGCGTCGGCGGCGATCTTGTCTGCTTTGTCAACGAGCATCACGGAAGGTGCCCAGACCCAGTTCAATTTGCCAAGATCGACTGACTCGGGCAACGCCGGCAAGATTGTGCTGACACCGGCGGGCGAGGTTACGACGCGTTCAGTATGGGTGCTGTTGGCTGGTGAACCCGATGCTGCTGGTGACATCAACGCGGACGGCGGAGTCGGGGCAGGAGCCGGAGTTTCCAGTAGATCCGGAAACAGCGAGGACGCCGCTTCGTCTTGAATGACGGGCCGGACATCTGAGGCGCCATTGCCGCCCGGCGCCAAATTAGCGGGCATGGATGGCGGTGGCTTGATCGCCACAATCTCTTGCGCAGTCATCAGCGACTGGACCGGGTAGGCCTGCAGGTTGTTCCAGTAGCGGTCGAAACTGCGTGACAAATCGCGCGCAATGCGGCCGGCGCAAAGGATGTCAACATCGATGAAATTCGTACCGGAACTTTGGCCGAAATAGGTTTCACCGAGGTTGCGTCCGCCCGTGATGGCTACTGCGTTGTCGGTCACAAAAATCTTGTTGTGCATGCGGCGCTGCATGCCGTCAATGTCGCGCAGGTTGCCAATGATGCGAAACATCAACGAGCTTCGCCCGCCCGGCAGCGGGTTGAATAGCCGCAGGTCGATGTTCTTCTCAAGCGCCAGTTTGAGCACCTGTGCGTTCTTGCCTGTGGTGTTGAAGTCGTCGAGCAGGATGCGAATGCGTACGCCGCGACTTGCGGCTTCCCGCAGAGCATCGAACAGGCGTTGGGTGGTGTCATCCGCGTGAATCGCGTAGTACTGGATGTCCAGTGTTTTTTGCGCCGCCTTGATCAACGCCATGCGGCTGGTAAAAGCCAGCTCGGGGCTGCTGACAAGCGCGAAGGCCGAGTCATTGCGACTGCCCGCAGAGCTTGCGCGCCTGGCGAATGCGCGGCCCAGCGGCGTGTCACCGGGGGTGGCTAGCGCCATTGATTCGGGCCTTGATACGTCAGTTGGCAGCGACGCGCAGGCAGAAAGAAGCGCAAGGGTCATCAGCAGCACGGTCAGCACGCCGTATCGAAGGTGCAATGCCCGATCAAGCCTGTAAGTCAAAGCGACTTTCCCGGTAGGCAAGGAGCCGTTGTCAGCGTGCAGTTTGACCACAGCGCACGACGGCGACAGGGAAGTTGGCATGCCAATGACTTTAGCGCGACGACGCTGGATCGCATGCATTCTGGGGCGTTTGTTCGCTGATCATTGTGTAGGCCCAAACCGGAAATGGCGTGTTTGCGCCGATGCAAGAGCAGCGGCCTGACCCCACCCTGTCGCTGCATCCTGTCAGGCTAGCAGGCCCTCCCAGCGCTGCAGAGCCTGAGTCAGTTCCTCGTCGATTTTGGTGTTGCGCGCATTGAGCTCGGTGGCACGTTTGGCGTTGCTAACGTACAGCGTGCCATCGAACAACTCCTGCTCGATTGCCTTTTGCTGCGCCTCCAGCTGCCCGATCAAAACTGGCAGGCCATCGAGTTCGCGCTGCTCTTTGTAGCTGAGCTTTTTCTTCGACGCCGACTCGCGTACGTCGCCTGTCGCCTCAGCGACTTTCCTGGTTGCGGACTTGCCAGGCGGTGCGACAGCGGCTGTTCTGCCCGTTCCGGCCAGTTGCGCTGCACGCTTGGACTGCGTGATCCAGTCAGTCACGCCGCCCTCGTATTCGCGCCAGAAGCCGGGGTTGTCTGCGGTGCCTTCATAGGCGATGGTGCTCGTTACTACGTTGTCGAGAAAGCGCCGATCATGGCTGACGAGAAACACCGTCCCTTGATAGTTTTGAAGCAGATCCTCAAGCAATTCAAGCGTATCAATGTCCAGGTCATTGGTCGGCTCGTCGAGCACCAACACGTTGGCGGGGCGGGCAAACAGACGCGCAAGCAACAACCGGTTGCGCTCGCCGCCCGACAAGGTGCGCACAGGCGAATTGGCCCGTGCAGGTGAGAAGAGGAAGTCTGTCAAATAACTCTTGATGTGCTTTTTCTGCCCATTGATCTCAACCCATTCGCTGCCCGGACTGATGAAGTCCTCCAGCGTCGCGTCAAGGTCCAGGCTGTCACGCATTTGGTCGAAGTAGGCAACCTGAAGGTTTGCGCCCTGGCGGACTTTCCCGGGTGGTGTCGTGACGTCGGGCTGCAGTTCGCCAAGAATGAGTTTGAGTAGCGTGGTCTTGCCCGCGCCATTCGGGCCGAGCAAGCCAACTTTGTCACCGCGAAGCAGTGTCCCGCTGAACCGGTTGACGATGAGTTTTTCAAGGCCCGGATGACCAAAGCTTTTGCTGACATCGGTCAACTCCGCGACGATCTTGCCGCTTTTCTCGCCGCTCGAAAGCTCAAGGTTGACGCGGCCCACCGCATCGCGCCGCGCCGCACGGTTGTCTCGCAAAACTTCAAGTCGGCCGATGCGCGCGACACTGCGCGTCCGACGCGCTTCAACGCCCTTACGAATCCAGACTTCCTCCTGAGCCAACAGCTTGTCGGCCTTGGCAAAGATTACCGTCTCTTGCGCCATCTGGTCTTCCTTTTGAACCAGATACTGGGCAAAGTTGCCCGGGTAAGTCAGCAACTTTCCACGGTCAAGCTCAACGATGGCGGTCGCCACCTGGTCAAGAAAGGCACGGTCATGGGTGATGGTGATGATGCTGCCATTGAAGTTGACGAGCAGCTCCTCAAGCCAGGCAATGGAGTCGAGATCGAGGTGGTTGGTCGGTTCGTCGAGCAGCAAAACATCAGGCTTTGCGACCAGAGCCTGGGCCAGCGCCACGCGTTTTTTAGTGCCACCAGAAAGCGAGCCAACGATAGCGTCTTTGTCGAGATGCAGACGATGCAATGTTGCTTCGACACGCTGCTCCCAGTTCCAGCCATCAAGAGCTTCGATTTCTGACTGCAGGGCATCGAGATCGGTGTGCTCGTCGGCTGCGAGGTATTGCTCGACGATATGCCTCACCCTCGAAAGCCCCGCACTTGCCGCGACAAAAACCGTGACGTGCGGGTCCAGACTGGGCTCTTGCGGAACGTAAGCAATGCGCAGGTTTTGCTGCAGCTGGAGCGTGCCGTCGTCAGGCTTTTCAAGACCCGCAAGGATCTTCAGCAGCGACGACTTTCCAGTGCCGTTGCGGCCAATCAGGCCGATGCGCTGATTGGTTTCAAGAGAGAAATCTGCATGATCCAGCAGTGCGACGTGCCCAAAAGCAAGCTGGGCGTTGAGGAGAGTGATGAGTGCCATAGTAGCGACCGATTATCCCAGCGCCTGCATTGCCCACTTCGCCTTCGGGCCGGACGCCTGTGTGGGCAACGGATCTCGTGTGGAACTGCACGCTGTCCGGCCCATCAAACCGCGTCTTTTGCGCCATGGCGGCGTTGCAAATCCACGCGATGCCTGCGGGTGTCGTTGTGGTTCTTGGGTCGAATAACACGCAACACCACACTAGCCGAAATCTTTTCGACTGCGGACAAGGTCGCAGGCGTCGCATTGAACGCGCAATATGCCTCGTCCCGTTGCGTCTGCAACGACGACTCGGTTGGGCAGATGCAATAGTAGCGATGTGGACAAAGCGCGGCTCTGGCGGTCGGAAAAGGGCCATTCTTTCCGCTGCGGGCTGCACCGACAACGTGTAGGCGCGAAGGAATCATCGAGCCCAGGCACCCACAGAGCCGGTGTACCGTAGAGCGATGCGTCTGCCAGAGCACACTGCGCGGCATCGGTCGCGGCTCGCACCAGCGCGGGTGAAATGAGAGCGATAGAGCCATGCGCGTTGCCTCGGGCCGCAAGCAGATCCCATTGTGGAAGAGGAATGCGACAGTCTGAACGAATTGTCTCCGCCTCAAAAGGCCGTTTTCATCCAGCGCTATTCGATTCCTTGAAGCACCAAACTCTTGTTGTGATCCGGGCAACAAAGCGGGTTGGGCAGCAACTGCAGCTTGCCCCCTTTGTGTAGCCACGCTGCCCCAATTGAGACCTTCGGAAAAGGAGGCATCCGTCAAATTTACGTGCTATAGTGAAAGACTAGGTTCAAAGAGCAAGTCGCTCCTAAAAGCAAACCGCCTAAGGGGCACTCAAATTTTCTGAAAATTCTGGGCCGTGATAAAAATCCGGTATAGAATACGAGGCTCAGCCGAAGACGGTCGAAAACGTCGGCTGGTTGAAAAAAGAGAAAAAACTTTTTGACTCGGGATGTAAATCCAGTGTAGAATCTAAGGCTCTGCTTAATTCCGAAAAAGAAAGCACTTCTAGCAAGTGCCCTAAAAAAAGTTTTAGGCGAGTTGACCGGCTAATAAAATGCGGTATATAATTTGAGGCTCAGCTGATTACAGCTAATGTCTAAAGCAAGCAGCCCAGTGGCTGTTAAAATTAGTCAAGATCATTAAAAATTTACAGCCGATAAGTATGGGCGTTTGAAGGCGATTGCCAGGCAAAATTAACGAAAGTTAGCTAGCCGGGTCTTATGACCTTAAACGCTCGTAGAGATAGAAGTGAAGTTCACTTCAATTCCGTTTTTATGAGTTTCTTCCGACGTTGGGTTTTGGTTTGTTCCTGAATTCGATGTCGGGAGTTGAAATTATTGCAGTGATTAAACTATAGAGTTTGATCCTGGCTCAGATTGAACGCTGGCGGCATGCCTTACACATGCAAGTCGAACGGTAGAGTAGCAATACTTGAGAGTGGCGAACGGGTGAGTAATATATCGG
>JANOOO010000125.1:0-14042 GCA_031421375.1 Polaromonas sp. | reverse complement strand
GCTCTCATCGCACAGGTAATGCACCGGTGTGCCACCTGACAGCGTGGTTGCCGCCGTCCAGAGCGGGTAGTCGGGCATCGGCAGCAGCAACTCGTCGCCGTTGTCGAGCAACGCGTTGGTCGCCATGGTGATGAGCTCGCTTGCACCGTTGCCGAGGTAGATGTCATCGAGCGTGACACCTGCAATGCCCTGCTTTTGCGTTTCGTGCATGACCGCTTTTCGTGCCGCAAAGATTCCTTTGCTGTCTGAGTAGCCCGACGAGTTCGGCAAATTTCGGATCATGTCCTGCTGGATTTCTTCAGGCGCATCAAAACCGAACACGGCCAGATTGCCGATGTTCAGCTTGATGATTTTTTGGCCGTCGTCTTCCATCTGCCTGGCCGCGTCCATGATCGGACCCCGAATGTCATACAACACGTTGGCTAATTTGGCAGATTTTGTGATGGGTTTCATAAATTCTGGATAGGTAGTCGGCGGGGGTCGGCAGGCCCCGTCGTATTACGTTGAAATGCACATGCAATTCGGGTGAAAAGCTGCCTTTGAGTGCAGGAAACCTATAATTGGACCACAGAAAAAAGCGCTTTTCAGGCAGTCCGGCACATCACCACTTGCCCGCCCAGCTTGCGCCCTGTGCATCATTTTCCCACCCATGAAACTCCAGCCCGACCGACCCGACGTTCAATCCATCCTCGGCTACGGACCCGGCTGGGTGGGTCTCGGAACACAGGGCGTTGCCGAAAAAATCAGCCGCAGCATTGTGATCGGCTCACGCGGGGAAAAATTTGAGTGGCACTGCGCCCGCTTTGAAGACCTGACCGAAAGTCATTTTTCAAAGCTGGCCAACACACTGCCGGAGTTGATCATTTTTGGCAGCGGAAGCGTGACCCGCTTTGTGCGCCCGGCCCTGCTGCAAGCGCTGATGGCGCAGCGAATCGGAGTCGAAACAATGGACACGCTGGCGGCCTGCAGAACTTACAACATTCTCGCGGGCGAAGGAAGGCGGGTGATAGCCGCGTTGCTGATTGAAACTACGCCCGAGGCATGAACCGGCACCTGTTCAGTGACTGGCTTCGGGTAAAATCCAAGGTTGCGCTCGGTGCTGGTTGATTTGCCCGGCGCCCGGCGCACGCCACTCAAAACCACCATTTTCAGGGACTCTCAAGTATGGCTGTCGTCGTTAATAAGTTGCTTCCCGAATTCGAGACCAACGCCACTGGTGGCGTGAAGGTTTCCAATCAGACACACATCGGCAAAGTCGTGATTCTGTATTTCTACCCCAAAGACAATACCCCTGGTTGCACCACGGAAGCAATGCAGTTTCGTGACCGTTACAAGGACTTTGTTAAAGCAGGCGCGACGGTCTTTGGCGTCTCGCGCGACAACATGAAATCACACGATGAGTTCAAGTCCAAACTTGAACTTCCCTTCGAGCTGATTGCAGATACCGAAGAAAAAATGTGCCACATGTTCGGCGTGGTCAAGAACAAGATCATGTACGGCAAGAAGGTCAAAGGCATCGAGCGCAGCACTTTTCTGATTGGTGCCGACGGCCAGTTGAAGGAAGAGTGGCGCGGACTGAAAGTCCCCGGGCATGTTGACGATGTTTTGAAGGCTGTTAAGGCATTGAAAAAACAGGTCTGAACGGCAATTGTCTTTTCCCCGAAATCGGGCATAAAAAATACCGACTCCGCTTTGATTGGCAATTCGGCAGTTGTGCATAATCAGTCCATGCTGTTGACCCGCAACTGCGCCCCCCGAAAAAGCCGCCATGGACTCAAGGCGGCTTTTTTGTTTTCCGGATTTCTTTTTTATCCAGAGAGACTCTCGAGATATGCCACTGCCTCCCGCTCCGACCAAACGTGCCGCGCTGCTTTCACCTGACGCGTTTGTTGCACCCCCGCGCGCCACAAAAGGCACGCGCAAAACCGACTCGCGAGACTTTGATCAACTTGCCCCTGTGCTGGACCTGCTGAGCACCGCCGCACCCAACGGGGCAAGCGGATTTGCCCCGGCAGTGAAAGGCAAACCATTTGTCACCAGTCTTGATGCGCGCGCTGCGCCGGTGATCAGCTCGGACCCCAAGCCCCAGCCCGCTCCAAAACCGAAAAAATCAAAACTCTCGGGACCGGCCAAGCTGTTTGTTTTGGACACCAATGTGTTGATGCATGACCCGATGTGCCTGTTTCGCTTTGAGGAGCACGACATCTTTCTGCCGATGATCGTTCTGGAGGAACTGGACGGCCACAAAAAGGGAATGACCGAGGTTGCGCGCAATGCGCGGCAGACCAGCCGCTCACTCGATGCGCTGGCCGGCGCCAGCGGAGCCGACATCGGCAAAGGGCTCAAGCTGAACACCACGGGCCACACCGAGGCTGGTGGCTGCCTGCTGTTTCAAACCAGAACGCTCGAATACACACTGCCCGCCAGCTTGCCGCAAGGCAAGGCCGACAACCAGATTCTGGGCGTCGTTGAAGCACTGGGCAAGCAATATGCACCGCGCGAGGTGGTTCTGGTGTCCAAGGACATCAACATGCGGGTGAAGGCACGCGCGTTGGGTCTGCAGACCGATGACTACCAGAACGACAAAACCCTGGAAGACGGTGACTTGCTCTACGCCGGCTCGCTCGCGTTGCCAGCTGACTTCTGGACGCGCCAAAGCAAGACCATTGAAAGCTGGCAGCAAGGCAGCCACACTTTTTACCGCATCACCGGGCCTGTCGTGGCCAGCCTGCTGATCAACCAGTTCGTGTTTTTTGAGGCACCAGGCGAGCCACCGCTTTACGCGCGTGTCACCGAAATTCGGGCCGCGACAGCCGTATTGAAAACCCTCAAAGACTACAACCACTTGAAGAACGCCGTATGGGGCGTGACCACACGCAACCGTGAGCAGAATTTCGCAATGAATCTGCTGATGGATCCGGAAGTCGATTTCGTCACGCTCGCCGGCACCGCGGGCACCGGCAAAACGCTGATGGCTCTTGCGAGCGGCTTGACGCAGGTGCTTGATGACCGCCGCTACACAGAGATCATCATGACCCGGGCGACAGTGTCGGTCGGCGAAGACATCGGATTTTTGCCAGGCACCGAGGAAGAAAAAATGGGCCCGTGGATGGGCGCTCTCGACGACAACCTTGAAGTTCTCGGAAAAACCGACACGTCATCAGGAGAATGGGGCCGCGCGGCAACCAACGAATTGATCCGCTCGCGCATCAAGGTCAAGAGCATGAACTTCATGCGGGGCCGCACCTTCCTGAACAAGTACGTGATCATTGACGAGGCGCAAAACCTGACGCCCAAGCAAATGAAAACGCTGATCACACGCGCCGGGCCGGGCACCAAAATTATCTGCATGGGCAACCTCGCACAGATTGACACGCCCTATCTGACGGAAGGCTCGTCCGGTCTGACTTACGCGGTGGACCGCTTCAAAGGCTGGCCACATGGTGGCCACATCACACTCGCACGCGGCGAGCGCTCACGGCTGGCCGACTTTGCCAGTGAGGTTCTTTGATGCCAATTGAGCTGAAGTAAAAACGAAAAAAGCCAGGTCGGATGCCTGGCTTTTTTACTAACGCTGATGTTTGTGGTGACCTTTGTTTGACGCCAATACTGGTGGGCGGTGCAGGCTTCGAACCTGCGACCCCTGCAGTGTGAATGCAGTGCTCTACCCCTGAGCTAACCGCCCTGTCGGTCAGCCTCAAATTATAGGCCGAGAAACTCGCTCACAAGCTCAGCGCTGCGCTGGGCCAGACTGTTTTTCCTTTGCTGGCCTTCCCGATTCCGGCCAGCACAGACTCATGGCTGGCTGCTTCCTGTTCGCTGGCCAGCAAGACCGGAAGGGTGAAACCGAGCAGATCGACAAAGACAGTTTCCACGCCATCGGTCGCGCTGCCAGCTTCCATCATCAGGGAATTTTGTCCGCGCGTGAGATTGATGTACACATCTGCCAGAAGCTCCGCATCAAGCAGCGCGCCGTGTAGCGTTCGGCCCGAATTGTCAACTTCCAGCCGGTCACACAACGCGTCAAGCGAGTTACGCTTTCCGGGGAATAGCTCTTTGGCGAGCATCAGGCTGTCGGTCACCTTGCTTACACAGCGCCCTATTGACTCGCGCCCCATCAGTTCGAGTTCCTTGTTGAGGAAGCTCACGTCAAACGGCGCGTTGTGGATGATGATTTCGGCGCCTTCCAGATAGACCAATAATTCGTCAGCAACCGCCGAAAATTTTGGCTTGTCGCGCAAAAACTCGTTGCTGATGCCATGAACCTTGAGCGCGTCTTCATGGCTGTCGCGACCCGGATTGAGATAGAAGTGCTTGTTGTTGCCGGTGAGCTTTCGTGCAATGAGCTCGACGCATCCGATCTCAATAATTCGGTCGCCATTTTCGGCAGAAAGGCCGGTTGTTTCAGTATCAAGAAAGATTTGACGCATAAACGTAACTGTAGTTTTGGCGAGTCGGCAAAGCGCCTGCAATTTGCGCTTTTGACCGGGACCCACCTCAGTGATTTTCTTTGGCGTGATTGATTGAGTACTTCGGAATTTCGACCGTCACATCACTTTGCGCCAGGAAGGCTTGACAACTGAGGCGCGAGTTGGGCTCCAGGCCCCAAGCGCGGTCGAGCAAGTCCTCTTCGCTTTCGTCAATTTCATTGAGTGACCTAAAGCCATCTCGCACGATGACGTGGCAGGTGGTGCAGGCGCAACTCAAGTCGCAGGCGTGCTCAATATTGATGTTGTTGTCTAGCATCGCCTCACAAATGGAGGTGCCCGCCGGGGCTGATATTTCAGCCCCGACGGGGCAGTACTCAGGATGAGGCAGAATTTTGATGATGGGCATGGGCGCAATGGGTCGTTGTCGTTAAGTGTGTACGAGCTGCTAGCTGGCTGCCTACACCGTCGCTATGTTTTTGCCAGCAAGCGCCCTGCGAATACCGCGATTCATTCGCATCCCGGCAAAAGTTTCAGAGCCTTTTGCCAGGGCTTGTGTCGCAGCCTCCAGTGCAACGGCGTCGGCGTCGGCACGCATCAGGCTCAGCATTTCAATCAAGCCATCGATCTCGCTGCGCTCATGCTCTGTGAGCAGATCGGCATCGGCCGCCAGCGCGCTCTGCGTCGCCAGAATGAGCCGATCTGCATCGACTCGGGCTTCAGCCAGCGCACGGGCCTGCATGTCTTGCTGGGCTGTCGAAAAGCTCTCTTCGAGCATGCGGGCGATCTCGGAATCAGACAGCCCATAAGTCGGTTTGACGTCAATATGGGCCTCTACGCCGCTGCCCTGCTCTTTCGCGCTGACCTTGAGCAAGCCGTCGGCATCGACCGTGAAGGTGACGCGAATTCGAGCCGCACCGGCAACCATCGGCGGGATGCCACGCAATTCAAAGCGCGCCAGACTGCGGCAGTCTGCGACCAGATCACGCTCACCTTGAACCACGTGCAGCGCCAGCGCGGTTTGCCCGTCCTGGTAGGTCGTGAAATCCTGTGCCATCGCCGTAGGAATGGTCTGATTGCGCGGCACGATGCGCTCGACCAGTCCCCCCATCGTCTCAATGCCCAGCGACAGGGGATTAACGTCGAGAAGAAGCAAATCGTGGTGCGTGGCGTTGCCAGCCAGCTGGTCGGCTGAAATGGCAGCCCCCAGCGCCACCACTTCGTCCGGATTCAGATTGGTCAAGGGCTCACGGCCAAAAAAATGTGTGACGGCCTGACGAACCTGAGGCATGCGGGTCGATCCACCGACCAGCACAATGCCAGCGATATCGTCACGTTCGAGATTCGCGTCGCGAAGCACCTTTCGTACTGCAACCAACGTGCGCTGGGTCAAGTGAGCGGTCGCAGTTTCAAAGTCTTCAGCGCGCATGGTCAGGTTGACGCTGGCCTTGGTCAATTGCACCGAAAACAGCGCGCTCTTTGCAGCCGACAACGCCTCTTTACAGACACGCGCAGCCTGCTGTAGCAGAGCTTTGTCGCTGGCCGTCAACGCATCGGCACCGAGGCCGGACTTACTGAGAACCCATTCGACAAGCGCACGGTCGTAGTCGTCACCGCCCAGCGCGGAGTCACCGCCCGTCGCGACCACCTCGAACACGCCCTCGGTCAAACGCAGAATAGAGATATCGAACGTACCACCACCGAGGTCGTAAATTGCAAACACGCCGGTACTGGCGTTGTCCAGCCCATAGGCAATGGCTGCGGCCGTAGGCTCGTTGATCAGGCGCAACACATTCAGCCCGGCTAGCTGGGCAGCGTCCTTGGTGGCTTGGCGCTGCGCGTCGTCGAAGTAGGCGGGCACCGTGATGACCGCACCGAACAGATCGTCGTCGAAAGTATCTTCGGCCCGGTAGCGCAGCGTCGCGAGGATTTCGGCACTGACTTCGACCGGACTTTTTTCACCGGCGACGGTTTGAAGCGTCACCATGCCGGGCTTGTCAATCAACTCATACGGGAGCTGCACGCGGGAGCCAATGTCGGCGATGCCGCGCCCCATCAAGCGTTTAACTGACGATATGGTGTTGACCGGGTCGTTGACCTGTTCATTGAGTGCGTCGAATCCAACTTGCCGTCGCACCGCATCGATATAACGCACCACGCTCGGCAGGATGACGCGGCCTTGCGCGTCGGGAAGACACTCGGCCACGCCGCTGCGCACACTGGCCACCAGCGAATGCGTCGTGCCTAGATCAATGCCGACCGCAATACGCCGCGCGTGCGGATCCGGCGATTGTCCGGGTTCGGAGATTTGCAGGAGCGCCATGGCTTATCTCTTTTTTAGTTCATGGAGTTCAAGCGCCTCCAGGCGGGCATGAACATCAGAAGTGAATCGCTCGACGAACATCAGGCTTCGCACTTGCTGCGCGGCCCCTTGAAAATCTTTCGCTTCGTCGATCAATCGCTCTAAATTTAATAGCTGCTTGCGCCCGTCCTGGTTGACTTCCGAAGCAATTTCATCAATATTTTCGGCGGATTGAGCGTCGTCGAGTGCTTCACGCCAAGCCATCTGCTTCATTAAAAACTCAGCCGACATGGCGGTGTTGGTTTCGGCGTTGACCGGCGCGTCATGCAGTTCACACAAATAGCTGGCACGCTTGAGCGGGTCTTTCAGCCGCTGATAGGCCTCATTGATGCGCACCGACCACTGCATCGCCAAACGCTGGGCGGACTGGCCCTGCGCGGCGAACCTGTCGGGATGTGCCTCACGCTGGAGTTGCTTCCAGCTGGCATCCAGCACATCGCGCTCCTGTGCGAACCGCATTGGAATGTTGAACAGTTCAAAGTCGTTGGAGGAGAGCGACGGCACGGCAAACAAGGTTTCGTGATGGCAAGCAGGGCGAGCCGATATTTGATGAGGCGAATGGTGCGCTGACAAACTGCCGCAGGTCGCTGGTGACAAGATAGACGGGTCTTACAACTCGCGCGTTCCCTGCTCAATCCGGCTGCACAACGTGTGCGTCGTCAACTCAGACGCGGAAGGACTCGCCGCAGCCGCAGCGATCACGCTCATTCGGGTTGATGAACCTGAAGCCCTCGTTCAAGCCCTCACGCACGAAGTCGAGCTGCGTGCCATTGATGTAGGCCATGCTCTTGGGATCGACCAGCACCTTGACTCCGTTGTCTTCAAACACAACGTCTTCCGGTGCAATCTCGTCGGCGTATTCCAGCTTGTAAGCCAGCCCGGAGCAACCGGTCGTTCGCACACCCAGCCGAACTCCCACGCCCTTCCCGCGTTTGGTCATGTAGCGGGTCACGTGGCGGGCGGCGGCGTCGGTCAGGGTTACAGACATGTCGGTTGATCAGCTCAAAAAGAAGTTTTGATATTCAGACGTTCGCAAACTCTGACGGTCAGGCAGCCAACGACACCGGCGCCTGGGCCGCATGCTTTTGCTTGTAATCGCTGACGGCCGCCTTGATCGCGTCTTCGGCCAAAATGGAGCAGTGAATCTTGACGGGCGGCAGGGCCAGCTCCTCGGCAATGGCGCTGTTTTTGATGCTCGCAGCCTCGTCGAGCGTCTTGCCTTTAACCCACTCGGTTATCAGCGAACTTGATGCGATGGCGGAGCCGCAGCCATAAGTCTTGAAGCGCGCGTCTTCAATCAGCCCTGTCGCGGGATTGACCTTGATCTGCAGCTTCATCACGTCACCGCAGGCGGGCGCACCAACCATGCCGGTGCCGACGGAATCGTCACCCTTTTCAAATGAGCCTACGTTGCGCGGATTTTCATAGTGATCAACTACTTTGTCACTGTATGCCATATTGAGACCTCTTTCGGTTGTCAGTTTTCAGATTTCAGACGTCAGTTTTCAGATGGTCGGCTTAATGTGCCGCCCATTGAATGGTGGACAGATCAACCCCGTCCTTGAACATTTCCCACAGCGGAGAGAGCTCGCGCAGCCTGGCTACGTTTTCCTTGATCGTGCCAACGGCGTAGTCAATTTCCTCTTGCGTGGTCCAACGGCCAATCGTCATGCGCAGGCTGCTGTGTGCCAATTCGTCGCTGCGACCCAGCGCGCGCAGAACATAACTCGGCTCCAGGCTGGCCGATGTGCAGGCCGAACCGCTAGACACAGCAAGTCCCTTGATGCCCATGATGAGCGACTCGCCCTCGACGAAGTTGAAGCTCATGTTGAGGTTGTGTGGCACGCGTTTCTCAGCATGTCCGTTCAAAAAGACTTCCTCGACATCTTTCAGCCCGGCAAGCATGAGTTCGTGCAAGGCCCGAATCCGCTTATTTTCTTCATGCATTTCAGCTTTGGCGATGGCATAGGCCTCGCCCATGCCCACGCATTGGTGCGTCGGCAAGGTACCCGAACGCATGCCCCGCTCATGCCCACCACCGTGCATTTGAGCCTCAAGCCGCACGCGGGGTTTGCGCCGCACAAAGAGAGCGCCAATACCCTTGGGGCCATAGGTTTTGTGTGAGGTCAGGCTCATTAAATCGACGGGCAGCGTTGTGAGATCAATATCGACCCGACCCGTCGCCTGCGCAGCATCAACGTGAAAAATAATCCCGCGCCCGCGACACAGTCGGCCAATCGCTTCAATGTCCTGAATGACGCCGATTTCGTTGTTGACGAACATGACGCTAACCAGAATCGTGTCGGGCCGGATCGCTGCTGTCAGTGCATCGAGGTTCAACAGACCATCGGCCTGAACGTCCAGGTAGGTCACTTCAAACCCTTGACGCTCCAGCTCACGGCAAGTGTCGAGCACGGCTTTGTGCTCGGTCTTGACGGTAATGATGTGCTTGCCCTTGGACTTGTAGAAATTCGCCGCACCTTTGAGCGCCAGATTAATGGACTCGGTTGCGCCGCTGGTCCAGACAATCTCGCGCGGGTCGGCCCCGATCAATGCTGCGATCTGGTCGCGCGCTTTTTCAACTGCGGCTTCGGCCTCCCAGCCCCAGGCGTGACTGCGTGAAGCCGGGTTTCCAAAATGTTCGCGTAGCCAGGGAATCATGGCATCCACCACGCGCGGATCGCACGGGTTCGTGGCGCTGTAATCCATGTAGATAGGGAAATGCGGAGTGCTCATGGTTCTGACCGTTGATACTCAAAAAAAGCGGGTGCCATGGACCGATAGGCCCAGACAGGCACCTCAGGATTTGGAGAACGCGTTACCCAAAGCGAAGACCGAATTCGGCGCGTTAATGCGAATCGGCTTGACGATGGGTGCCGTGAAAATGGCCTTTTTGACCTGCGGCGTGTTTTCAATCACGACGCCTTTGGCCAATTGGTCATCGACCAGCTTTTGCAAGCTCACCGAGTCCAGGAACTCGACCATGCGGCTGTTAAGTGATGCCCACAATTCGTGTGTCATGCAACGGCCACCTTCACCGAGGCAATTTTCCTTGCCACCGCACTGCGTGGCATCAATGGGCTCATCAACGGACACGATGATGTCGGCAACAGTGATGTCCGATGCCTTGCGGCCCAGTGTGTAACCACCACCAGGCCCGCGTGTGGACTCGACCAGCTCGTGACGGCGCAGCTTGCCAAACAATTGCTCAAGATAGGACAGCGAAATTTGCTGTCGCTGGCTGATGGCTGCCAAAGTGACAGGGCCGTTATTCTGACGGAGACCCAAATCGATCATGGCGGTAACAGCGAAACGACCCTTGGTGGTGAGGCGCATAACAAGCTCCTTAGATTAGCTTGACAGTCGATCCGGCCCCGCGAGCAGCTGGCTCACAGGGTGCTTTTCCTCCAGCCGCCCCGGTCAGTCAAACCGGCATGAATGGGGCTTTTTGTTGAGTAGCGACTATCTTGACTGATTTCGTCAACTATAGCATAGGAGGGGTTTTCCCGTTGCGGTCCAACGCGCCGTATCGGCGTCAGCGTCAGACGTAGCGCACCAAACTAGTGCATCAAACAGAAGTCAGCGCTGCCCTGAAACGAGGGGAAAGGGCAGCACGTTGTCGAGCCCGGGCGCACCGAATGCCTGCTCCTTCAAACTATGAAGCTGATCACGAATTCGGGCAGCTTTCTCGAACTCAAGATTGCGCGCGTGTTCAACCATGGTTTTTTCAAGCCGCTTGATTTCCCGCGCCACATCTTTCTCGCTCATGTCTTCGACCAGCGCTTTTTCCAGCTCCAGCTTTTGCGCGTCCTTGCTGGACTTTTCGCTGTACACGCCGTCAATCAAGTCGCGGATCTTCTTGACGATGCTGCGCGGCACGATGCCATGCTCAAGATTAAAGGCCACCTGCTTGGTGCGGCGTCGTTCAGTCTCGCCCATGGCGCGCGTCATGGAATCGGTCATCTTGTCAGCATACAAAATGGCCCGGCCATTGAGGTTGCGCGCAGCGCGGCCAATGGTCTGGATCAAGCTGCGCTCGGCACGCAGAAAGCCTTCCTTGTCGGCGTCCAGAATCGCCACCAGTGAAACCTCGGGAATGTCCAGGCCCTCGCGCAGCAAGTTGATGCCAACGAGCACATCGAAGGCACCCAGACGCAGGTCACGCAAAATTTCCACCCGCTCAACAGTTTCAACGTCGCTATGCAGGTAGCGCACCTTCACGCCGTTTTCGCTCAGGTAATCGGTCAACTGCTCGGCCATGCGCTTGGTCAGCGTGGTGATCAGCACGCGCTCGTTTTTCTCGACGCGAATGCGGATTTCCTGCAGAACGTCATCGACCTGATTGGTCGCGGGACGTACTTCAACTTCAGGATCGACCAGGCCAGTAGGCCGCACCACCTGCTCGACCACCTGGCCGGCGTGCTGTTGCTCGTACGCGGCCGGGGTGGCCGACACAAAAATCGCCTGCCGCATCTTGGCTTCAAACTCTTCAAATTTCAGCGGGCGGTTGTCCAGCGCGCTTGGTAGGCGAAAACCATATTCAACCAGCGTGGTTTTGCGTGAACGGTCGCCGTTGTACATGGCGTTGAGCTGGCCGATCATCACGTGGCTCTCATCGAGAAACATCACCGCGTCTTTGGGCAGGTAGTCGCACAGCGTAGAAGGCGGCGAGCCGGGCGGCGCACCGCTCAAATGTCGGGTGTAGTTCTCGATCCCCTTGCAATGACCGATCTCGCTGAGCATCTCAAGATCAAACCGCGTTCGCTGCTCAATGCGCTGGGCTTCGACCAGTTTGCCGTCGGCAATGAACTGCGCCACACGCCCGGACAGCTCCAGCTTGATCGTCTCAATCGCACTCATCACCTTCTCGCGCGGCGTCACGTAGTGGCTCTTCGGGTACACGACAAAACGCGGGATTTTCTGCCGGATTCGGCCAGTCAATGGGTCGAACAATTGCAGTGATTCAATCTCGTCGTCAAACAGTTCAATGCGAATTGCCAGCTCCGAATGCTCGGCCGGAAACACGTCGATCACATCGCCGCGAACGCGAAAAGTGCCGCGTGAAAAATCCTGGTCGTTGCGCGAATACTGCATGCGGATCAAACGCGCAATGACGTCGCGCTGACCCATCTTGTCGCCGATGCGCGCAATGAAGCGCATCTGCGTGTAATCCTCGGGGGCACCGATGCCGTAGATGGCGCTGACCGTCGCGACGATGATGGTGTCGCGCCGCTCCAGCACGCTTTTAGTGGCAGACAGCCGCATCTGCTCGATGTGCTCGTTAATGGCCGAGTCTTTCTCAATGAACAGGTCGCGTTGCGGGACGTAAGCCTCGGGCTGGTAGTAGTCGTAATAGCTGACGAAATACTCGACCGCGTTCTTCGGGAAAAACTCGCGAAACTCGCTGTACAGCTGGGCCGCCAGCGTCTTGTTGGGCGCAAAAACGATGGCGGGCCGCCCAAGTTGGGCGATGACGTTGGCCATCGTGAAAGTCTTGCCAGAGCCCGTCACGCCGAGCAGGGTCTGGAACACCTCGCCGTCGTTGATGCCTTCAACCAGTTTGGTGATGGCCTGCGGCTGATCGCCGGCCGGCTCGTAGGGTCTGAAGAGCTCAAACGGCGAGTTCGGATACCGAACGAAACGCCCTTCTTTGCCGCCGTTTTCAGCGCCCTGCGCACCATCAAACAATTCAACTGTTTCCAACATAAAACCCCGCAACTGGCCCCGCTAAAATTGACTAACTGACCAGCATACGACATCCGGTCGAAATGCCGGGTTGCAAGTGTTCCGCTCCAAAAAGTTGCGACTCGCCCGGGACGCTGCGCTGCAGGTGCCACTTGCCGGGGTCGCCATCGGCACCGCTTTTTTTACCAGTTCAGGAAGTTTTATGTCTTTGTTTACCGCTGTCGAAATGGCCCCGCGCGACCCGATCCTGGGGCTCAACGAGCAGTTCGCGTCTGACCCAAATCCGGCCAAAGTCAATCTCGGCGTCGGGGTGTATTACGACGCCAACGGCAAGCTGCCCTTGCTCAACTGCGTGCAGGCCGCCGAAACACTGATGATGGAGTCGCCCAAGCCGCGTGGCTACCTGCCCATCGACGGTCTTGCGGCTTACGACTCTGCGGTTCAGGCGCTTGTCTTTGGGGCTGACAGTGAGCCGGTCAAAAGCGGTCGCATTGCCACGGCGCAAAGCATCGGTGGCACGGGTGGCTTGAAGATCGGTGCTGATTTTCTGAAGAAACTAAGCCCAGCCGCAAAAGTGCTGATCTCCGACCCAAGCTGGGAAAACCACCGCGCCCTATTCACACAAGCCGGGTTCGAGGTCGAGAGTTACCCCTACTACGACGCCGCGAAGCACGGCGTGGACTTTGACGGCATGCTGTCCGCCCTGAACGCAGCCCCAGCGGGCACCATCGTATTGCTGCACGCCTGCTGCCACAACCCGACCGGCTACGACATCACGCCCGCCCAGTGGGACCAGGTCATTGGGACCGTGCAGGCACGACAACTCACCCCCTTCCTTGATATGGCCTATCAGGGTTTCGGCCACGGCATTGCAGAAGACGGTGCAGTCATCGCCAAGTTTGTAGCCGCTGGCTTGAGCTTTTTTGTCGCGACCTCGTTCTCGAAAAGCTTCAGCCTGTACGGCGAGCGTGTCGGCGCGCTCTCGGTGCTGTGCCAGAGCAAAGACGAGGCTATTCGTGTGCTGTCGCAGATGAAACTGGTGATTCGTGCGAACTACAGCAACCCGCAGATTCATGGCGGCACCGTGGTTGCTACTGTTCTGAACACACCGGCGCTTCGGGCTCAGTGGGAAGCCGAGCTGGCCGAGATGCGGGTGCGCATCAAGTCCATGCGCGAAAAGCTGGTGACCGGGCTGAAAGCGGCTGGCGTCAAACAGGACATGAGCTTCATCACGAGCCAGATCGGCATGTTCAGCTACTCGGGGCTGAACAAAGACCAGATGGTTCGGCTGCGCAGCGAGTTCGGCATTTACGGCACCGACACCGGACGCATGTGCGTCGCCGTGCTCAATGAAAAGAATATCGAATATGTGTGCGCGTCGATTGCGAAGGTGCTCTGAGCCCACACACGTTGGGGCCAGCCCGAACGATTCTCAAAAGCACGCCGATGGCGTGCTTTTTTACGTATTTCTTAAGAAGAATAGCCTTAAAGCCCAATGCAGACGGGCGAAAGCAGCTACTAAAATCATAGCTAACAGCGCCCCTCCCAATTCAGCCCCACACCACCGA
>JANOOO010000124.1:0-1663 GCA_031421375.1 Polaromonas sp. | reverse complement strand
CCAGCGGCGTGTAGCGCTTCGCGTTGTCCGGGTGAATCACAGCGCCCTTGGCCTTGTTCTCACCCGACGGTTCGGCCAGCGTGCTGAAACGCCCCGGCGTGGGGTTGACCGGCCACAGCAGCGGCGCAGCATGCGGGCGCGCCAGGTTATCGACCGTGACCACCACGCGTTTGGCGAAACCGTCCGGCTGCAAAAACGTCAGCATGTCGCGCCGTTTGATGACCTCGCCGAGCGCGCTGGTGATGAAGCTGTCGGATTGCGCCAGCGCGGGCAGCGGCGCGCCATCGCCAGCGGTCGAAGCGGCGTCGATGGGGTACTTGATTGCCGGCTCGGCTGGTGGCGCAATGGCCGCCGGTGCATCGTCGGGGGCCGGTGCAACAGGCACGGTCGGCAGCGCAGGCTTACTCGTGAACATGCCGGATGGCCCCTGCAAAACGTAGTAAGCGCCGCCGCCGATGGCGGCCAGCATCAGCGCAATCACGATTGGAAATACCAGTTTTCCCATGGATGGACATCCCGGTTGAATGGCTCTGCCGAGCGGGTGGGTCAATGGTACAAATTTAGCGGCAGCCCGGGGCATCAAAGCCCTTCGCAAGATGCGGAGAAAGCGCGAGCTGTGCTTGCTAGATGCTATTATTTTAATAGCTGATTGCACCCGTACTTATTGGGATGTGAGCCTTTTTTATAAATAAATTTGTCACATCTGGTCGCAAATTGACCTGATTTTCTAGCGTTTTAGCGTGAGCTGAGTTTGAGTACGGTGATTGGCCGAGACACTGTGGCCGGTCTCGCGCTGGGTTCACGGGAAGGCCAACCAATCTGAGGGCACGCCCTCGCGTTAAAGCGCTGCTAAAGCGCCGTTAAAGCGCCGTAAAGGCGTTGCTGGTGAGTTGCGGTTGCTGAAACTCAGTTGATCACGAGTTATGCAGAGGGTCCCTAGGGGTTCTCACATAGTTGCATACGAATGAAAGCTGCCCACAGTCCATATCTATGCAAATCTTTTTCTGGTTATGTTCCACTGTTCAAGGAGTCTTTCAATGAAAAACCCGATTCGACAACTCTGTTTTGTCGCCGCTGCGCTGGCCATGACCCTGGCCCACCAAGCCTGTGAAATACGTGGTCCCGTTCTCGCCAGGGGGCGTGTCCGACGGCGTGGCGCACTTACCGGCCGATGGCTTTACCCTGATGGGCGGCACCTCAAGATGCAGTCCTGGCTGGGGGTGTTTGCACCGGTCGGCACGCCCCGGCCCGTGATGGGCTTGCTGGCACCTGCAGAAACCCCGGCCGGGGTGGTGGCCTTCCTGAACAAGGAAGTGCTTGCGATCATGGAAACCCCTGCGGTGAAAGGCCGCCTCGCCGTGCAGGGATTCACACCCAGGCCGATGACGCCGAATGGCTTTCGCAAATTCATCCAGATTGAGGCGGTTAAATTTGCCGATCTGAACAGACCCTAACATCGTCGTCGAATAAGGAAACCCCATGGACACCCGCCACCCTATCGATACCCGCCTGCCTGCCATGTTGCGCAGCGGCCAGCCCCTGCGCGGCATCTTCAACGGCCTGCCCAGCGCCGCCATTGTGGAGATGTGCGCGTATGCCGGCTTCGATTTCATCGTGATCGACAACGAGCACGGCAGCGCCGATTTCGAGACCACTGAGAACA
>JANOOO010000123.1:0-7776 GCA_031421375.1 Polaromonas sp. | reverse complement strand
TGAAACACGACGCCATTGCGCAGCGCCCTCGCCTGCACGCGTGCGTTGCGCCGCCAACGCGCCTGGGCATAGCGTTGCAAGCGCTCAGGCACATCGTTGCCAGATCGGTCGGCCAGCGCCAGCGCGCGGGCCAGCGCGGCGGCGTCTTCGATGGCCATGCCTGCGCCCTGCGCCAGATAGGGCCGCATCGGATGCGCGGCATCGCCGAGCAGCGCGACGCGCCCGTTTGCCATCTGCCGCGCACTGCTCACAGGCGGCCGGTCGAACATCACCCAGCGGCTCCAGTCCTGCACGGCTTCAATTCGTGCCCGCAGCGCCGTGCAGGCCCCGCTGAGCCCGGCGTGAAGCCCGGCAGCGCTGGCACGCTGATCCCAGCCCTGCGCGCCCGGTGCAGCGTCATCTGGCTGGCCATGCACAAACGCCACGACATTCAGCCAGTCGCCGCCGCGCACCGGGTAGTGAACGACGTGCATGCGGGGGCCGAGCCAGACGGTCACGTCGTTTGAGCGCTGCGACTCGGGCAGACCAGCTTGCGACACCAGCGCGCGATAGGCCAGATGCCCGGTGCGCTGCGGCAGCCCGTCGCCGAGCAATTGGCTGCGCACACTGCTCCACAGCCCGTCGGCACCGATCAGCGCATCGCATTCAAGGGCAAGCCGGTCGGTGGGTTGCACCGTCACGCTGGCGTCGGTTTGAATGAAGTCCTGCACCGACCGGTCAAGGTACAGCCGTGCATCGGTCTGGCGCAGCGCCGCCAGCAGAAGCGCGTGCAGGTCAGCCCGGTGCATCGTGAGGTAAGGCGCGCCGTAGCGCAGGGCCATCGTCGGCCCCAGACTCAACTGTGCCAGCAGCTCGCCGGTCAGCGCGCTTTTAACCTGCAAACGGCCAGGCGCAGCGGCATGCGCCGACAGCGCGTCGCGCAGACCCCAGTGATGCAGCACCTTGACCACGTTCGGCCCGAGTTGCAGGCCGGCCCCAACCCCGCTGAACGCCGCCGATTTTTCGAGCACGCGAACGTCCCAGCCAGCGCGCGAGACCGCCAGCGCAGCGGCGAGCCCGCCAATGCCACCGCCTGAAACAATCGCCCGCAGGCCCGCGACGCTCCTCTCAACCACCGGGTTGATGTCCGAAAACGCCAGGCTCATGCCGCCAGCAACTGCCGCAGCACATAAGGCAGGATGCCGCCTGCGAGGTAGTACTCGACCTCGATCGGCGTGTCGATCCGAAGTAGGGCGGCGACCTCCAGCCGGGTGCCGTCGGCGCGGGTGACGATCAGCAGCGCGTCGCTTTGCGGGGCCAGTTCGGGGTGCGGAATCACGTCAATGCACTCAGAGCCGTCAAGGCCCAATTGCTCCCACGACTCGCCAGGCTTGAACTGCAACGGCAGCACGCCCATGCCGACCAGATTGCTGCGGTGAATGCGCTCAAAGCTGCGCGCCATCACGGCCTTGATGCCAAGCAGCTGCGTGCCCTTGGCGGCCCAGTCGCGCGACGAGCCGGTGCCGTATTCCTCACCGGCAAAAATCACCGTCGGCGTGCGTGCCGCCATGTACTTCATCGCCGCGTCGTAGATGAACATTTTCTCGGGCGCGCCGTTCACCCTGGAAGACTGGAACAGCGTCACCCCGCCCTCCTCGCGGCTGCCGTCGGCGCCGGGCGGAATCATCAGATTTTTAATTCGGACGTTGGCAAAGGTGCCGCGCATCATGACCTCATGGTTGCCCCGGCGCGCGCCGTAGCTGTTGAAGTCGCTTTTGCTCACGCCGTGCTCCTGCAGCCACAGCCCGGCTGGTGAGCTGGCTTTGATGGCACCGGCGGGTGAGATGTGGTCGGTGGTGATCGAGTCGCCGAACAGCGCCATGATGCGGGCGTTTTTGACCAATACGCCGACGCCGTGGTTGTTTTTTAGGTCGCGTCGGGCTGTGGCCGAATCAGTACGGGCGTGGGCAGCTCCTGTTTCGATAGCGAATTGGTCAAAGAACGGCGGCTCGGCAATGTAAGTGCTGCCCGGCCAGGTGTAGGTATTGCCGCTCACGCTGCCGATTTTTTCCCACAGCTTGCCGGGCTCGGTTTTCACCTTCGCGTAGTTGGCGCGGAAGGCGTCACCGTTCATCGCGTAGGCCATCAATTCTTCAATCTCGGCGGCGCTCGGCCAGATGTCGCCGAGGTACACGTCCCTTAACTTCCCGTCTTTGCCTTTGCCCTGGCCGACCGGCTCGGTCATCAGGTCGCGCAGCACCGTGCCGGCAATCGCATAGGCGACCACCAGCGGCGGGCTGGCCAGAAAATTGGCCTTCAGGTTGGGGTGAATGCGCGCCTCGAAATTGCGGTTGCCCGACAGCACCGCCGCGCAAACCAGATCGCTGTTGTTGATGGCCTCGTTGATCTCGGGCGTCAGGTCGCCAGCATTGCCGATGCAGGTGGTGCAGCCGTAGCCCGCCAGCGCAAAACCGAGCTTCTCTAAATACGGCATCAGCCCGGTCTCGGTCAGGTACTCGGTGACGATGCGCGAGCCCGGTGCCAGCGAGGTCTTGATGTGCGGCTGCACGCGCAAGCCCGCCTGCACCGCTTTTTTCGCCAGCAAACCGGCTGCCAGCAAGACGCTGGGGTTCGAGGTGTTGGTGCAGCTGGTGATGGCGGCAATCAGCACATCGCCATTGCCGATGCTGATGTCGCCCCGCGAATGCGCCGCTGCCGCAGCTGGCCCGCCCAGTGCCTGCGCAAGCGTGGGCCGGTTGCCCTCCATCTCGACGACCGCGCGCGGCACGCCTTCGGGCAACGGCGGCGCAGCGGGCCGCGTATCGGCACGGCCATCGCCTGTATGCCTGAGCTGGTGGCGCGTGTGCAGCATGGCGGCGGGCTGGTTGAAGCCGTTCGCCGCCGCGCTCTGGCTGTAGAGCGACTCAAACTGCCGCGCCACGTCGCCAAGCTCAATCCGGTCTTGCGGGCGCTTCGGGCCTGCCAGACTGGGCGTGACATCGCCCAGGTTCAAACGCACGACTTGTGAGTAATCGATGTCACCGGCATTGGACACGCCGAACAGCTCCTGCGCCCGAAAGTAAGCTTCAAATGCCTCGATCTCAGAGTCAGTGCGACCGGTGCCTTTGAAGTAAGCCAGCGTCTTTTCATCGACCGGGAAAAACCCCATCGTCGCGCCGTACTCGGGGGCCATGTTGGCGATGGTGGCGCGATCGGGCAGGCTTAAAGAGCGTGTGCCTTCACCGAAAAATTCAACGAACTTGCCGACGACTTTTTCGCGTCGCAGCATCTCGGTCACGCGCAGCACCAGGTCGGTCGCGGTCACGCCGCCCCGCAACTGGCCGCTCAGCTCAAAGCCGACCACGTCGGGCGTCAAAAAGTAAACCGGCTGGCCCAGCATGGCGGCCTCTGCCTCGATGCCGCCTACGCCCCAGGCGACCACGCCGATGCCGTTGATCATCGTGGTGTGGCTGTCCGTGCCGACCAGCGAGTCGGGGTAGTACACGCCGTCCTTGCCCCTGTACACGCCGCGCGCCAGGTATTCCAGATTGACCTGGTGAACGATGCCGAAGCCCGGCGGCACGACCCGAAAGGTGTCGAATGCCTGCATGCCCCATTTCATGAACTCGTAGCGCTCGCGGTTGCGCTGGAATTCAAGTTTCATATTCAGATCGATTGAATTTTTCTGCCCGTAGTGATCGACCATGATCGAGTGATCAACCACCAGATCGACCGGCACCAGCGGCTCGATTTTTTCGGGGTCATGCCCCAGACGAACGGCGGTGCTGCGCATGGCAGCCAGGTCAGCGAGCAGCGGCACGCCGGTGAAGTCCTGCAGCACGACGCGGGCGACGACGAAGGGGATCTCTTGCGTACGCGCAGCGTTCGGCTGCCAGTTGGCAAGCTGCGCCACATGCTCGGGCGTGATGCGCTTGCCGTCGCAGTTGCGCAGCACCGATTCAAGAATAATGCGCAGCGATACCGGCAGGCGCGCGACGTTGGGGAACTCGCGCGTCAGGGCCGGCAGCGAGTAAAACCTGGCCGACTGGCCGGAGCGGGTTTTGAAAGACTTGAGCGTCGGAGAGAAAGCGGCAAAGCCGGTGTGCGAAGGTGCCTTGGCCATGATGGGGTTCCTTTTAATGCATCGACTCTTGCATTTTGTCAGCGCATGCCTCAAGGCGCGAAGCTTGAGCGCCATACCCTGCCAGATCGGCCATGGCCGGGCCGTCACGGCGGGCGCGCAGTCTTGAAGTCGCTATGATTTTGAGAGCTGCTTGCGCCCGTTTCATTTGGCTTACAACGTCATTTGACCGCGAAACAACCGATGTTTTTGCCTTCAGTGGCGCGCTGTCGGCGGCGACTGACAAGCAGAGTGTCCGGTCGCCGATGGAAAGCTGCCCGCCTGCGCAGATAAGCTGGACGCTTTACTACTTTGAACGGAGCACCCATGAGCCAAACCAGCGACGACACCAGAACCCTTTGGGATCTGATCAAGGGCATCAAATTTGGCATGTTCACGCACAGCCACGCCGACGGTGCGCTGCACAGCCACCCGCTGACGACGCAGAACAAGTCGATGGACGAGGGTTCGATGCTGTATTTCTTCGTGCCTAAATCCGGCGAAATCGCCCAGCGGCTTCAGTCTGAAGGCAAAGTCAACGTCGCCTACGCCGACCCTGGTGAAGACAGCTATGTGTCGGTATCGGGCAGCGCTTCGCTGCTCGACGACCAGGCGAAAAAGGAAGAGCTTTTTTCGTCCATGACCAAAGCGTGGTTCCCGGAAGGTGCGGGCGACCCCAACCTCGGCTTGCTGCAAGTTCGCATTCACCACGCTGAATATTGGGACGTCAAGGAAAGCAAGATGGTGCAGCTGGCCAAGATGGCGACTGCCGCAATCACTGGCAAACGGCCGAAATTGGGCGAGCACCGGGAATTGAATTTGGAGTGACACCAGGCAGCCGTTTTTGACCGAAGCCGGATGCAGCCATGCAGTCCGGCTTTTTTGTGACCAGACACATTCAAGTCACGAAGCCCGAATTAGCTTATTCGCATAAGAGACGAAGAAATATGTAGTTTGCCGTCTAAGCAGACGCCGCTACATTTTCCAGTCGTGCACCGCCCTTGGCTGTCGCCTTCTCCAGCCAGCGCACCTGACAGCAAGCGTCAAACCGCATAGCCAAACATGTACCAATACACCGAATTCGACCGTCAGTTCGTCAAGGCCCGCGCCGCCCAGTACCGCGATCAATTGGGCCGCTGGCAGGCGGGTGAGTTGTCGGAAGACGAGTTCAAGCCACTGCGCCTGCAAAACGGCTGGTATGTGCAGCGCTACGCGCCGATGCTGCGTGTGGCTGTGCCTTATGGCGAGCTGTCGAGCGCCCAACTGCGCGTGCTGGCAACGATTGCCCGTGACTACGACCGCCCCAATGCGGCGCTGTTTGCACAGGCTGAAGACGCGCAGGACCAGCTCGGCGCGATTGCGCTTAAAAATGGCAGTTCGGTGAAGTCGAAACTTGGGTTGGGCTGCGGCCACTTCACCACGCGCCAGAACGTTCAGTTCAACTGGATCCCGCTGGACAAATCAGCCGATGTGATGGACTTGCTGGCGTCCGTTGACATGCACGGCATTCAGACCAGCGGCAACTGCATTCGCAACACCACCAGCGACGAGCGGGCCGGCATTGCCGTCGATGAAGTGGCTGACCCGCGCCCGTTTGCTGAAATTTTGCGGCAGTGGAGCACGCTGCACCCCGAGTTCGCCTTCCTGCCGCGCAAATTCAAAGTCGCGATTACCGGCGCTTCGGAAGACCGCGCCGCCACCGCCTGGCACGACGTGGGGCTCAAGCTGATCAAAAACGAGGCTGGTGAGCTGGGCTTCAAAGTCAGCGTCGGCGGCGGCATGGGCCGCACACCGCTCATCGGGGCGACCATCCGCGAATTTTTGCCGTGGGACCAGATGCTGAACTACATCGAGGCCATCGTTCGTGCCTACAACCGCTTTGGCCGACGCGACAACATCTACAAGGCGCGCATCAAGATTCTGGTGAAGGCCGAGGGCCAGCGCTATGTCGATCAGGTCGAGGCCGAGTACCGCGACATTGTGGAGATCGACGGCGCGCCGCACACCATCACGCAGGCTGAATTTTCTCGCGTGTCGGCTTCGTTCGTGGCTCCTGAAGTCAGCATGGATAGCGAGACGACGCACGAGAAAATCGCCGCCGTTTTGCGCACCGCTGCGGCGGGCGACATCGAGTTTGGCCGCTGGCTGCAACAAAACGTCGCGCCGCACCAAAACCCGGCCCTGCGCATCGTCACGCTGTCGTTCAAACGCCTCGGCCACGCACCAGGCGACGCGACGGCCGACCAGCTCGACGCGGCGGCGAAGCTGGCCGATCAGTTCAGCTCTGGCGAAGCCCGTGTCACGCACGACCAAAATCTGGTTCTGCCCTGGGTGCGCGGCGACCAACTGCCCGCGCTCTGGAAGGCGGCACGCGCGCTGGGCCTGGCGCGCTCGAACATCCGCCTGTTGACCGACATGATCGCCTGCCCCGGTGGCGACTTCTGCTCGCTGGCCAATGCGCGCTCGCTGCCGCTGGCCGAGGCCATCACCCAGCGCTATCAGGACATGGACGAGCTGCACGACCTTGGCGAGATCGACCTGCACATCAGCGGCTGCATCAACTCCTGCGGCCACCACCACAGCGGCCACATCGGCATCCTGGGCGTTGATAAAGACGGCAAGGAGTGGTACCAGATCACGATCGGCGGCTCGGACGGCTCAACGCTTTCTGGCGCGCCGGTGGCGGGCAAAGTCGTCGGGCCGTCGTTCTCGGCGGCCGAGGTACCCGAGGTGATTGAAGCGCTGTTGCAGACTTACCGCGAGCAGCGCCTGGCCTTGCTCGACCGCAGCGAAACCTTCATCGCCACGCTGCGCCGTGTCGGGGTCGAGCCGTTCAAGGCTGCGGCCAACGCGGCGCGCTTTTCGGCCGTTCATTCCACCCCTGCCGACGCTGATGCGCAGGCTGCCTGAAAGCCAACTCGCTATGAAATTAGTAGCTGCTTCCGCCCGTCCAGAAGGGGCCACAGACCAAAACGACTTAAGTTTGTTGCATTTTTCCAATGCCGACGACCCGCGTGATCGGTCGCTGGAGGGCGTGACGCGCATCAACCTCGACTTCCCGAAATTCACCGATGGCCGCGCCTTCAGCCAGGCGTTTTTGCTTAGCCGCAGGCTGGGTTTCAAAGGTGAAATTTGCGCCCACGGCGACGTGCTGATCGACCAGCTCGCGCAGATGCAGCGCAGCGGCTTCACGCATGCCGTGTTGCGCGCCGACCAGGACTTAAACGTAGCCGAACGCGTGCTGGCGGCCTACCCCGGCAGCCGCGTGGGCACATACCAGGGTGACGCGCGCAGTGCGCACCCGCGTTTCGCGCTAGCAGCATGACGATTTCGTCAAGCCTCCTTCCCGGTTCGCCCGGTGCGCACGGTGCGATGAAAGCGGTCGCGTTCTACGCCCGCGCAAGCGCTGATTTCGGGCGCAAGCTCGCCGCCACAGAGGCATTGCTACGTGACGCCGACGCGCGCTTTTCGCCGCTGACGCAAGCCTCCAGCCTCGGCGCTGAGGACATGGTGGTCACGCACTTGCTGGCCAAGCTGCAGATCGACGCCAGCATCTTCGTGCTCGACACCGGCATGCTGCATGCCGAGACGCTGGCCTTGATTACCCGCGCCGAAGCGCGCTATGGCCGAACATTCAAAATTTACCGCCCCGACGCGCAAGCCGCCAGCCAGTTCGT
>JANOOO010000122.1:0-2406 GCA_031421375.1 Polaromonas sp. | reverse complement strand
CCGGTCGTCGTCGGCTTCGGCCCCTGCGGCATTTTTGCGGCGCTGCTGCTTGCGCAGATGGGTTTCAAACCCATCGTGCTCGAACGCGGCAAAAAAGTGCGCGAACGCACGCAAGACACCTGGGGCCTGTGGCGCAAGGGCGTGCTCGACCCTGAATCGAATGTGCAGTTCGGCGAAGGCGGTGCCGGCACGTTCTCCGACGGCAAGCTCTACAGCCAGATCAAAGACCCGCGCCACCTGGGTCGCAAGGTGATGCAGGAGTTCGTCAAGGCCGGCGCACCGCCTGAAATTTTGATCGCCGCGCGGCCACACATCGGCACCTTCAAGCTCGTCAAGGTCGTCGAGAACATGCGCGAGCAGATCACGCTGTTAGGTGGCGAGATTCGCTTCAGCCAGCGTGTGACCGACGTGCTGATTGAAGACAAGGGCAGCGGCAAACACATTCGCGGGCTCACGGTGCTCGACCAGACAACCGGCCAGGCGCACGAGCTGCGCGCCGACCAGGTCGTGCTGGCACTCGGCCACAGTTCGCGCGATACCTTTGCCATGCTGCATGAACGCGGCGTGTTCATCGAGGCCAAACCGTTCTCCATCGGCTTTCGCGTCGAGCATCCGCAGGGCCTGATTGACCGCGCGCGCTGGGGCCGGCATGCCGGGCACCCGTTGCTGGGCGCGGCCGACTACAAGCTGGTGCATCACGCCAGCAACGGTCGCTCGGTCTATAGCTTTTGCATGTGCCCCGGCGGTACCGTGGTGGCGGCGACGTCAGAAGCCGGCCGCGTCGTCACCAATGGCATGAGCCAGTATTCACGCAACGAGCGCAATGCCAATGCCGGCATCGTCGTCGGCATTGATCCGCGCGACTACCCCGGCCACGCGCTGGCCGGGCTTGACTTGCAGCGTCAGCTTGAATCGCATGCCTATGTGCTCGGCGGGAGCAACTACCAGGCACCGGCTCAGCTGGTTGGCGACTTCGTCGCGGGCCGACGCTCACGCGTACTGGGCAGCATCGAGCCGTCGTACAAGCCCGGTGTGAGCCTGGGTGACCTGGCCTCGGCGCTGCCTGCGTATGCGATTGAAGCGATGCGCGAAGCCTTCCCCGCCTTCGGCCGCAAGATCGCGGGCTTCGACACGCACGACGCGGTGCTGACCGGCGTCGAAACCCGCACCTCGTCGCCGATCAAAATGACGCGCGGCGACGACTTGCAAAGCGTCAATGTGCGTGGCCTGTACCCGGCGGGAGAAGGTGCGAGTTATGCGGGCGGCATCCTGTCGGCGGGTGTCGATGGCATCCGCGTGGCCGAGGCGCTGGCGCGGCAGCTTGTGGCTGGCGCGTCAGACGCCGCCCTCGCCGCAAGCGGCTAAAAACCCGGTATCGCCAGGCTCCGCGCCAGTGGGCTGTCGGTCGGCGCGTGTTGACTGCTTGCCGACTCACCCAGGCCAGCGCGGGTGCTCGTCGTCAATGACGATCACGTGCGAATGCCGGCCCGCCGTGAGCGCCCTATCCGCGTGGCTCGCGAGATGCGGATGCGAGGCCGGCAAGTCATCGTGGCTGTGCGCCACGGGTCGCGCATCGTCAGCCGGCCACAGCCGCATAGACAGCAGCACCGCCGCGCTGGCCAGCAAACCGAGCGCTGCAAAACTCACACCGAGCCCGAAGCGCGCACCGAGCCAGCCGGCCAGCGGGTAGGTGATGAGCCAGCACGCATGCGACAGCGCAAACTGTGCGGCAAACAGCGCTGGCCGATCAGCCTCGCTTGACGACCGGCGCAGCAAGCGGCCCGACGGCGTTTGCGCCAGCGAGTAACCCAGGCCGAGCACAAACCACAGCGGCAGCAGCGTTGCATAGCGTGACGCCAGCAGCAGGCCGGCCAGAAGTCCCAATGCAATCAGCGCCGCACCAGCCAGCATTACCCGGCGCTCGGGCAGGCGCTCCAGCACGCTGGGCAGCGCCAGCGCCACCAGCATGGAGCCCGCACCAAAGCAGGCCAGTGCGATCGCCGTGGCGGTCTGCTCAAGCGCAAAGCTGCCCTGCACCAGCACCACCGTGTTGACGATGACCATCGCGCTGCCCGAGGCAATCGCCAGATTCAACGCGAGCAGACCGCGCAGGCGCGGTGTGGCCAGGTAGATGCGCAGCCCGCGAGTCGTGCGCTCGTAAATGCTGCGCCTGGGCGGCGTTTTGGCACGCGGCAGCAGCACCGACACGACGAGCGCAGCCGACGCCAGAAAGCCGATCACCGTGCCGCCGAACAGGCTGTGAAAGCTCACCACAGTGAGCAGCAGCGCAGCCAGCATCGGGCTGACCAGGCTCTCCATGTCGTAGGCCAGACGCGACAGCGACAGCGCCCGGGTGTAGTCTTTTTCGTCAGGCAGCACGTCGGGAATCGTCGCCTGAAACATCGG
>JANOOO010000121.1:0-3521 GCA_031421375.1 Polaromonas sp. | reverse complement strand
ACGATTCGCGAGGCCGGAATTGACTGCCTGACGGTGAACAAAGTCACCGAAGGCCGGCCGCATATCGTGGACATGATCAAGAACAACGAGATTGCGCTGGTCATCAACACCGTTGAAGAGCGGCGCAACGCGATTGCCGATTCACGGCAGATTCGCACCTCGGCGCTGCTCGCCCGCGTGACGACCTTCACCACCATCGCCGGTGCCGAGGCAGCCGTCGAGGGCATGAAGTACATCGACACACTGGGTGTGATCTCGGTGCAGGACATGCACCGGCAACTTCTCGCGTAATGCACTGACCCTAAAGCCCGGTCTTGTCGCACTCGAACTGGTGCGGCTTGTGTCTTGGTCCCGGCGATGCTTCGCACAACAATCTGCCGACACTTTGAAAAGAGCAGATGAATCACCCGGCGAGCCCGCAAAAGATCGACCTGTTCGATATTGCCATCGACAACGTGACGATGGCCGAGGCCATTTCCCGCATTGACCAACTGGTTTTGGAGCGTCGCAACGCCTACGTGGTGACGCCGAATGTGGACCACGTTGTCAAACTGCAGAATGACGCGCTGTTCAAAAAAATATACGACAACGCGGCGCTGGTTGTCGCCGACGGCATGCCGCTGGTGTGGGCGTCCCGACTGCTGGGCAAGCCGCTCAAGGAACGTGTGACCGGCGCAGACTTGTTTCCCAGAGTGTGCGCACTTTCGGCGTAAAAGGGCTACGTGGTTTTTTTGCTCGGGGCCAACAAAGGCGTGGCGGCCCAGGCCGCGCACCTACTCCGTCAAACTTATCCGGGCCTCAACATTTGCGGCACCTATTCGCCAAGCTATGGCTTCGAGAAGAACGAGGCTGAGAACGCCGTCATTTTGGCCATGCTCGCCTCAGCCAGGCCCGACATTTTGTTTGTCGGCGTGGGTGCGCCAAAGCAGGAAAAGTGGATTTACCACTACCGCGGTCGTTACACGATTCCAGTGGCGCTCGGGGTCGGGGCGTCGTTTGACTTTATTGCCGGGACAGTGCAGCGTGCGCCGGCCTGGATGCAAACGCTGGGCTTTGAATGGTTCTATCGCTTTTTGATGGAGCCGAGGCGGCTGTTCAAGCGTTACTTCATCGATGGAGCCCGCTACTTCGGGCTGACGCTTGGCGAATGGCGCAAGAGTCGGCGATAGCCTGATCTGCGCAGGCTTGAACGGCCCCGCGCGCGAGCGAAATCAAGCCGTCGCAGCCTCGATCTGCCCCGACAGCTCCAGCCAGCGTTCTTCAAGCTGAGCAATTTCATTGTGGATCGCCTTGAGCCGCTTGCCGGTTTGCGCGATGTCGCTGGCAGCGCTTGTGCTGGTCAGCGCAGCTTGCAGGGACGCCTGCTCGCTGGCGAGGCTCTGCATGCATTGATCGATTTTTTCGAGCTCCTTGCGCATCGGTTTGGCAGCCTCGGATTGCTGCTGACGGCGCTGAGCCGTTTCTTTCTTTTGAGCTGGTTTTTTAGAGACAAATTCGCCTCTAGCCGATTCAGGACGGGCGTTAGTAGCTCCTGATTCGATAGCGGAAGGTAGAGCTGAAGCGATGACAACGGGGGCCGGGTTGTTCGATTTTTTCGCTTCTTCACGCATGCGCTTGGCATGGTCGAGCAAATACTTCTGATAGTCGTCGAGGTCGCCGTCGAAGGGCTCGACACCGCCTTTGGAAACCATCCAGAACTCGTCGCATACGGCTCTGAGCAATGCGCGGTCATGGCTGACCAGCATGACGGTGCCTTCAAACTCATTGAGCGCCATCGACAGCGCCTCGCGCGTGGCGAGATCGAGGTGGTTGGTTGGCTCGTCGAGCAGCAGCAGGTTGGGGCGCTGCCAGACGATCATGCACAGCACCAGCCGCGCTTTTTCGCCGCCGCTCATCGAGCCCACCGCCTGCTTGACCATGTCGCCGCTGAAATTGAAATTGCCCAAAAAGGCGCGCAGGTCCTGCTCGCGCGTCGGCTGGTTGCCGATCTTGCCGGCGGCGGTGGTTTCCTTCACCAGCCGGATCATGTGTTCGAGCGGGTTGTCGGCCAGGCGCAGCACGTCGAGCTCCTGCTGCGCGAAGTAGCCGATGTTCAGGCCCTTGCCCTCGGTCATCTCGCCGCTAATGGGGGCCAGCGCGCGCGCCACGGTTTTCACCAGTGTCGATTTGCCCTGGCCGTTGGCACCCAGAATGCCGATTCGCTGGCCGGCCAGCACCGACTTGCTGACGTTTTGCACGATGACCGTGGGCGGCGTGCCGGCCGGTGCGTCATCCGGCGCAGGGTAGCCGAAATAAGCGTTTTGCATCGACAGCATCGGATTCGGCAAGTTGGCCGGTTCCTTGAACTCGAAGGTGAAATCGGCCTCGGCAAGCAGCGGCGCGATTTTTTCCATGCGGTCGAGTGCCTTGACGCGGCTTTGCGCCTGCTTGGCTTTGCTGGCCTTGGCCTTGAAACGGGCAATGAACTTTTGCAGGTGGGCGATCTTGTCCTGCTGCTTGGAATAGGCCCCCTGCTGCAGCGCCATCTGCTCGGCGCGCAGGTCTTCAAACTTGCTGTAGTTGCCGCCGTAGCGCGTCAGCTTGGCTTTTTCAATATGCACGGTTACGTCGGTCACGGCGTCGAGAAATTCGCGGTCGTGGCTGATCACCAGCATGGTGCCCTGATAGCGCTTGAGCCAGGCTTCCAGCCAGACCAATGCGTCGAGGTCGAGGTGATTGGTCGGCTCGTCGAGCAGCAGCAGGTCCGACGGGCACATCAGCGCCCGGGCGAGCTGCAGGCGCATGCGCCAGCCGCCTGAAAAACTGTTGACCGGGTTTTCAAGCTCGCTGACCTTGAAGCCCAGGCCGAGGATCAACGCCTGTGCGCGCGCTTCGGCGTCGTGCGCACCTGCGTCGTAGAGCGCCATGTAGGCGTGCGCCATGCGGTCGCCGTCGCCGCTGGCCTCCGATGCTTCGACTTCGGTTTGTGCGGCCAGCAAAATGATGTCGCCATCGACGACGAAGCGGGTGGCGTCCTGGTCGGTCTCTGGCATGTCCTGCGCGACTTGCGCCATCGCCCATTGGGTGGGAATTGAGTAGTCGCCGCCGTCTTCGTGGATGCTGCCGTTGAGCAGTGCGAACAGCGTCGATTTGCCGGCTCCGTTGCGGCCAACCAGGCCAACTTTTTCGCCTGGGTTAATGTTGACTGAGGCGCTGTCGAGGATGACTTTGGCGCCGCGCCGCAGCACGACGTTTTTGAGGGTGATCATGGATATAACTTGAGGAGCGTTGCGGGGGCGGGGCAGGGGGCGGGGCAGGGGAATTTACCGCAGAGGCGCAGAGAACGCAGAGTAAGCGGGTCAGAGGAAGATTGAGTAGATAAATTCTTCTCTGCGGAACTCTGCGGCGCTTTGCATTTTCAGTGATGAATGAGGGTCAATGACCAGGCGCAGAGAACGCAGAGTCGGCGGGTCAGAGAAAAATCAAATAAGTGAATATTTCTCTGCGCCCCTCTGCGTTCTCTGCGCCTCTGCGGTAAAAGG
>JANOOO010000120.1:0-5306 GCA_031421375.1 Polaromonas sp. | reverse complement strand
CCCTGATCGTCGGCCAGGACGAGCACCCGCGCCAGACCACGCTTGAATCGCTGGCCAGACTCAAAGGCGTGGTCAGGCTTGACGGCAGCGTCACCGCCGGCAACGCCAGCGGCGTCAACGACGGCGCCTGCGCGCTGCTGCTGGCCGACGAAGCTGCGGCGGCAAAGAACGGCCTCACGCCACGCGCCCGCATCGTCGGCATGGCAACGGCCGGCGTCGCGCCGCGCATCATGGGCATAGGCCCGGCACCGGCAACGCAAAAGGTGCTGGCGCTGTGCGGCCTGACGCTGGCGCAAATGGACGTGATCGAACTCAACGAAGCCTTTGCCGCACAGGGCCTCGCTGTGCTGCGCCTGCTCGGCCTGCAGGACGACGACCCGCGCGTCAACCCGAACGGCGGCGCGATTGCGCTCGGCCATCCGCTAGGGGCCAGCGGGGCGCGGCTGGCCACCACCGCCGTCAACCAGCTGCACAGGGGCGGCGGCCGCTACGCGCTTTGCACCATGTGTATTGGGGTGGGCCAGGGCATTGCGCTGATTCTGGAACGCGTTTGATCGCCTGCAAGTCAGGCGTCCCGGCGTACGACCCGCAGAGCTAAGGCATGTGCATTGCGGGTTGAAACCGCGCAGTCTTTCGGTGTCTCAGACGCTCCTTTTTTTATAGCTGCTTGCGCCCGTCGGTGTTGGGCTGAGACCTGATTTAACCTAAATAAATGCCGCTTCCGCTGATCAACGATCCGTTTTTCTACCTCGTGGCTGTGCCTGCCGTTCTGATGCTCGGCGTCAGCAAGAGCGGCTTCGGCGCTGGCTTTGGTTCACTGGCGGTGCCGTTGATGGCGCTGGCCGTCGCCGTGCCGCAGGCGGCGGCTATTTTGATGCCGGTGCTGCTGCTGATGGACCTGCTGGGCCTCGCTGCGTTTCGCAAGAACTTTGACGCCCGTCTGTTGCGCTTTCTGGTGCCTTGCGGGCTGGTCGGCGTGCTGGTCGGCGGGCTGCTGTTCAAGCTGCTCGATGCCCGCATGGTGGCCGGCATGGTTGGTGTTTTTACGCTGCTGTTTCTGGCTCAACGCCTGCTTTTCCCGCCCGGTTCGGACAGCCGACTGCCGCCGAAATGGGTGGGCGCGATGCTCGCTGTGTTGTCGGGCTTCACGAGTTTCGTCGCCCATGCGGGTGGCCCGCCACTGGCGGCCTACGTCATGGGGCTGCGCCTGTCGCCGCTGCAATTTACTGCAACCATGGCGTTTTATTTCTTCGCTATCAATCTGGCGAAATGGGTGCCTTACGGCCTGCTCGGCTTGATCGATGCACGCAACATGGCGACCTCGCTGGTGCTGCTGCCGCTGGCCCCGCTGGGTGTCTGGATGGGCGTGCGGCTGGCGCGCCGAATCAGCCCGGTCTGGTTTTACCGAATTCTTTATGTGGGCATGTTCCTGACGGGATGCAAACTGATCTGGGACGGTTTTTTGCAATCCTGAGTCAGGCGCAGGCTGTCATTGCTTGTCGGGCCTCCTGGCGCGGTGCGCCGATGCGATTTGCTGCGGCATGTGCCGACTTTGTGCCGGGGGTGTGGCGTGCGAGCCTCAAACATGGGCGCTTGCACGCTGCACTTGGCAGCCGCAGACACCCAAAAGCTATGATGGTTTTTTGTTCCGGGACGTATCAATCGCAAGCAATTGCACTGTCCGCCAACTTCTAAATGATGCTTAAACAACTGGGCCGCTACGAGTTGGTCCGCGTGCTGGGCAAGGGCGCGATGGGGCTCGTTTACGAGGGGCGTGACCCGAACCTCGACCGGCAGGTGGCCATCAAAACCATCAGCATGGACCAGATCTCCGAAGCGGCCGCTGCCGACTACGAGCTGCGTTTTCGCAACGAGGCGCGCTCGGCCGGGCGCTTGCAGCACGCCAACATCGTCAGTGTCTATGACGCCGGCCGCGACGGCGACATCGCCTATTTGGTGATGGAGTTCATAAAGGGCAAAGACCTCAAGCACTACCTCGACAACGGCGAGCGCTATTCGCTGGCCCAGACCCTCGCCATCATGGAAGACCTGCTGGCCGCCTTGAGCTGCGCGCACAGCCAGAACGTGGTCCACCGCGATGTGAAGCCGGCCAACCTGCTGGTTGAAAAGGGCGGGCGCGTCAAGCTGACCGATTTTGGCGTGGCTCGCATTCAAGACACTGGCGATGCCACATGCACACAGGGCACGATGGTCGGCACGCTCAAGTACATGTCGCCCGAGCAGGTCAAGGGGCTGGCGATTGACACCCGCGCCGACATTTTTTCCGCTGGCGTGGTGCTTTACCAGTTGCTGACGGGCCATCGCCCGTTCAGTGGCGCAACCGATTTCGCCATCATCCAGAGCATCGTCGGGGGCGAGTACGCGCCGCCGACAACGCGCCAAGCGGGCCTGCCCGCCGCGCTTGATGCGGTCGTCAGCAAGGCGCTGGCCAAATCCCGCGAACTGCGCTTTCAAACGGCGGCGGAGTTTTCATCGGCGTTGCTCGCCGCCTGCAACGAAGCCGTCGATTTGTCCGCCCCGTTCCTGCCCGCTGCGTTGACCGCTGACAATGCCTGGAGCCATACCCGGCCCGATGGCGAATGGCCTGCAGGCCTGGACACCAACACCAACACAAACACCAACGTTCGCAGCGCAGACACTGTGACGCAAGAGCTTGAACTCGTGTACTGGAAAGACATCCGGGGCACGCGCAAGCCCCGGGAGCTGCAGCTCTTCATCGAGAAGTTTCCGAGCGGGGTTTATGTCGATCTGGCGATGCGCCGACTCGCCAGGCTGCGCGCCAAGGCTTTGCAGCCTACCGAGCCCGCCGCGCCTCTCGCAGCGGAGCAGCCGCGCCGATTGCCCGCTGAGCCCGCTGAGCCCGATCAAGCTGATCAAGCTGATCAAACCGATCCGGTTGGCACTACCGCCGCGTTGCTTTCAGCCAGCACGCCCGCGCACGCCGGCGCATTGCTGGAAGCGGTCATGCCGGATGCTGCGCCACCTGCCACCGGTGAGATAAGCGCAAGCCGTAACACCGGCACCAGAGCAAGCACCAAGCCTCCAGCGGTGCCTGCCGTGACGCTGGATGAGAGTCGCGCGCGCCGGTCAAACGCCCGCAGCCGCTCCGCATCCACAGGCGCAAGCAAGCACGCAGTCGGCGGGCCAGATGCAGTTACCTTCGGGACTCGCGCGCCAGCGTGGCCAGGCAACAAGTCAGGCCGAAAAAACACGGCTGCCTGGCCTGTCTCGCTGGCAACACCGCGCCGCGTGGGGCTGGCCGGCGCGCTGGCCTTAGGCGTGGCCGGCGCGGTGTTTGGCGTACAGCACCTGCTGGTTCGCCCCACAGCCCCCACGGCCATCACCGCCATTGAGGCGCGCGTTGTGGCAACTTCAAACACGTCGGCAACGCCTGATTTGCGCGCTGCTGGCAGCCCCACGGCGGCGGGTGCAGATTGGTCAACCAACGGCGCCATTGCTCCCGCACTGAAGGCGACAGGAGCGGGAGCCGAGGCCGCAAGCGCAGGCCGCTTGCCGACCGCGCGTAACACCTCAACCACGTCAACTGCGTCACCGGCAGCTCTGAGCTCCACTCCATCACCCACCGCAAGCCGCCCGGCTAACGCGGGCCCTGCCCAGCGCGTTGCTGCGCGCCCTGCAGCAGCGACCAAAAGCCCGTCAAGTGCCGCGCCGCCAGTTCAGCCGCAAATCGAACCGAAATCGTCCCGCATGCCGGCACTGGCTTCGCCATCCGCGCCAGTCGTGCTCGCGCCGCCGCCCGCTGGCCCCGAGGATGCGTGTGAGGGCCGCGTGCTGTTCGGCTTTCAGATGTGCATGGCCGAGCAGTGCGCCAGGCCGGCCTTCGCCAGTCACCCGGTCTGCCAGGAGCGCACAACCATGGAAGAGCGGCGGCGTGAATTTGAGCGGGTCAGCAGATAGTCTGCGGCGAGCGGGTGCTGCCGCAGCCCCAATCAGGCGATGCCCACCCGACTGCCAGACGGCTTTGCAGCCAGGTCAGCGCGCCAATCGCCGCGAACACCGCATTCACGTCGCAGCGCCACGCTGTTCACTTCCAGCCTTCAGACCCACCCGGGCCGCGCCGCGCCTGCTCGGCGCGTTCGGTGGTCATTTGCTCTTCGAGCTGCAAGCGGCCCTGGCGCGCCACGGCGATCAGCTTGCCGCGGTCTTTGCGTAGCGGCAGCATCTGCTCGAACAAAGCGAGGTTGTGCTGGCGAAAGCGCATGGCGTTTTGTCGTGCTTCATAAGGGGCCTGGCCCAGCAACTCAAGCACGCTGCGGGCGCTGCGCAGGCTGGACTCAAACAGCTCGCGCTCAACCAGCTTGACGCCGCGCTCGCGTAGTGCATAGGCATGCACCACATCGTGCGCTCGCGCAACCATCTGCAACTGCGCAAAGTGCGCTTTCGCCACATCGGCGATCTTCAGCGACTGCGCCACGTCATCGACCGCAATCACCAACACCCTGGCGCGCGCGCAGCCCGCCGTACGCAGCAAATCGAGCCGCGTGGCGTCGCCGTAGAACACGCGGTAGCCGAAGGCCGCAATGTTCTCGATCATCTCGGCGTCGTGGTCTAGAACCGTCGGCGCAATACCCTGCGCCAGCAACAGACGGCCGACGGTCTGGCCGTAGCGGCCAAAGCCGGCGATGACGACCGGCGCGTCTTGCGGCTCGGATATCTCGGGCAGCTTGCGCGTCTGGCGACCGGCCCAGCGCGGCAGCAGCCATTTGTCGATGGCGACCAGCAGCAGCGGACTCAGCAGCATCGACAGCGCAACCGCGCCGATCAGCAGCGAGGCGATTTCATTGGAAAACACCCGCGCACCGGCAGCTGCCTGAAACACCACGAAGGCGAATTCACCGCCCTGCGCCAGCAGCAATGCAAACACGGGCCGCTCTTGCCGGGGCAGTTTCATCAGCCGGGCCAGGCCGTAAATGAGGGCCATTTTCAGAGCCAGAAAACCGGACAGAATGACCGTCATCAAGCTAGGGACCCTCTGCATAACTCCCTGCGGTCTGTGGTAGCGCGGGCTCGGGCGGTCCGCCGCGTTGTTTTTCTTGCCAATAGCGATGCTATTGGCCGCAAAAAGACGCCTTGCGACCCATCCCGATCCGCGTACCACAGCACCGCCAGAGTTATGCAGAGGGTCCCTAGCGTGGATTCTCGAAAAAAATGTAGTTCGAGCCGTAATCGCTGATCTCGAAGTACACCTTCTTCTCGCTTGGGTCGGCGATGAAATTGAGGTTTTCGTCGAGCACGCCGTAGCCGAACCGATAGGGCCGGGGCTT
>JANOOO010000119.1:0-11570 GCA_031421375.1 Polaromonas sp. | reverse complement strand
AGCTGTGGTACGCGGATCGGGATGGGCCGCAAGGCGTCTTTTTGCGGCCAATAGCATCGCTATTGGCAAGAAAAACAACGCGGCGGACCGCCCGAGCCCGCGCTACCACAGACCGCAGGGAGTTATGCAGAGGGTCCCTAGTTGCGGTCAGCCTGCGCAGGCCGCTCCATCTGCATGCCTGCGTCTGGTGTGGCCGCTGGCGCTGCCGGCATAGCCGATGGGCCTGTCGTGGCCGATGAGCCGGGCGTGACGGTGGTGCCCCGGTTTTGCATGGTCTGGTCAGCAGGCGCGGTCGGCTGCATCGGCGTGGTGCTGCCCGACGTTTGTGCGTAGGCCAGCCCGATTGCGCCTACCAGCGCTGAGGCCGCGACGATTGAGGTGAGTGTTTTGCTTGCTTTCATAAATCAATACTCCTTGGATTTGCCACTGAGGCAAAGGGTTTGAAAAACCGCTGATCAAAGACCAGCTGAAAGCAAGTTATCACTGGGGATGCAGGCTTACGTCGGTATGGCGCGTGCATGCCTGTAGGAAAAGCCGCGTCACCAATTGCTACCCCAACCCGGAAAATCAACGTTCATGAAAGGCGCGTGTACCTGCCTTTTGACCGTGGACTGATGCCTGGCGGGGGGTGTACGAGGGAGGACTTTGGCTGCTACAGCCAATAGAGCCCGTGCAGACCGTGCAGGCCGTGCGTTGTCGCCCCAATCCTCAGTGAACCCGCAGAGCAGGCCGCACTTGTTGGCGGCGGGCTCAAGCGCGCTTAATGCGAGCGCGGCGACGGGCCAGGGCCGCGGCCAGAGATGTGGCGGAAGGTGATGCGGCCTTTGCTCAGGTCGTAGGGCGAGAGCTCCAGCGAAACCTGATCGCCAGCCAGAATACGGATGTGGTTCTTGCGCATCTTGCCGGAGGTGTAAGCCACCAGCTTGTGACCGTTGTCCAGCAGCACACGAAAGCGCGAATCGGGCAGAACCTCTTCAACCAGACCGTGCATCTCAATTAACTCTTCTTTCGCCATCAACTCGCTCCTTGCAAACTCGAAAAACCAAAAATTGGGGCCGCGCAACCCGCAGGCCAACAGCCGAGGGCAACCCATGATTCTAACTGTTGCAGGCATTTTTTCATGTAGGCGCAGGCCGTCGCGCGCAGCGCTGCCCGCGTCCTCACGGTAAGCGGCGCATTGGCAGCCGGACGCATCATGGGCAGCCGTGCGCGCGAGTCGGGGCGTTTTCAGAGGTTAAACTCATGCGCTCGGAAGCGTGGCAGAGCGGTTGAATGCAGCAGTCTTGAAAACTGCCGAGGATGTGAGTCCTCCGTGAGTTCGAATCTCACCGCTTCCGCCATTTCTGAGTCGCCGCACAGTCATCGTGTGAGCGACTCCCCAGTCGGATTTTCCCGCTGGAACATCTCATATCCGGTCCCCTGTTGCCCCACATTGCCGGGCGCATCGACCACCTCGATCCCGTCAACGCCAGTTAGCCCGCGTTGCGGCCCTGCTGCTGCAACTGGCGCTTGCGTTTGGCTTTGTTGTGGGGCGGCGGTTCAGGCGGTCTGTCGCGCAAGAATTGAGCATGACGTAGCGCGGCCTGCTCGGCTTCGCCGCGGCGTTTCTTGCTGCGAAAGTGCTTGATGGTGCGACCAACGCCGAAGCTGACAGCGCAGGTCACGGCCAGAAGAACGATGTGGGTGTTTTCCATGTTGGTGTTCGCTTCTCAAGGCAGAAAAAGGGATTGCAGATCATTCAAAAAATCAAAGCCGCGCACGGTCGGTTTGACGCTCACAAGGTCGCGTTCGATCAGCCCTTTTAGCTCGGCCTCCTGCAAAGGTTTGCTGATCGCCGTCAGCGGCAGGCCGGTACGGTCAGCAAAATCCTGCAGCTTGAAGCCGCCCTTCAGCCGCAGCGCATTGAGCATGAATTCAACGGGCAGATCGGCTCGGGCCACTTCAAACTCCTGCGCCACCGCGTCTCCGGCGAGCGCCTTGTCCATGTAGAGCTTCGGGTCGCGGATACGCGTCTGGCGAACGACGCGGTGGGCAAAACTGAGCTTGCCGTGCGCGCCGGCACCGATTCCCAGGTAGTCGCCGAACTGCCAGTAGTTGAGGTTGTGAAAACAGCGGTGGCCCGCTTTGGCGTAGGCCGAAATTTCGTAGCGCGCCAGGCCCGCACGCTCGGTGATCTCGGTAATCGTGTCGAGCATGGCATAGGCCAGATCGTCTTCGGGGATGGCCGGCGGGAACTTGGCGAAGTAAGTGTTGGGCTCGATGGTCAGATGGTAGATTGAAATGTGCGGCGGCCCAAGCTGTAGTGCCTGGCGCATGTCAGCTTCGAGGTTGGACAGGCTTTGCCCCGGCAGCGCATACATGATGTCGAGATTGAAGGTGTCGAAAGCCTGCGCCGCTTCTTCGACTGCGGCGATGGCCTGCGCGCGGTCATGCACCCGGCCCAGCGCGCGCAGGTGTGCATCGTCAAAGCTCTGCACACCGATGGAAAGCCGCGTGACGCCGGCGCTGCGAAATGCCCTGAAGCGGTCTTTCTCGAACGTGCCGGGGTTGGCTTCAAGCGTGATCTCACAATCGGCGGCGAGCCGCAAGCGCGCACGTATATCGGCCAGCAAACGGTCAATGCCCTTCGGTGAAAACAGGCTGGGCGTTCCGCCGCCGATAAAAATGCTGTGAACGGTGCGGCCCCATACCAACGGCAGCGACGCCTCCAGGTCGGCCACCAAGGCATCGATGTAGCGCTGCTCGGGCAGCTCGCCGGGTAACTCGTGCGAATTGAAATCGCAGTAGGGGCATTTTTTCAGGCACCAGGGCAAATGCACGTAGAGCGACAGCGGCGGCAGCGCGGCAAGCGTCAGCGTGCCGGGGCGCATGTAATGCTGAAGGTCTTGACGGGGCATGTTTAACTTCGTTTGCAGCGTGCTTAAAGCCAGCGCTCGCGCATCAGCGCCATCATTTGCCGCGCCGCTTGACCACGGTGACTGTGCGCGTTTTTGACATCGGCAGGCAACTGGGCAAAGGTGCAGCCCAATGCGGGTAAAAACATCACCGGGTCGAAGCCAAAGCCCTGGCTGCCAAGGGGCTCGCGGGTGATCTCGCCCACCACGCGGCCGCAGGCAATCAACGGCTCCGGGTCGTCAGCCGAGCGCAGGGCCACCAGCGTGCTGACCAGTGCGGCTTTGCGGTTGTTCGTGCCCGCCATCTGTTCGAGCAGCGCTTTCACGTTGTTGTCATCGCCCTTTGCGTAGCCGAATTGGGTCGCAAAGAAGGCGGTATCGACACCCGGGAGGCCGCCGAATGCATCGACGCACAAACCTGCGTCGTCGGCCAAGGCAGGCAAGCCGCTCACGCGTGAAGCGTGCCTTGCCTTAGCCAGCGCGTTTTCGACAAAGGTGCGATAAGGCTCGTCAGCCTCGGGGATGTTCAGCTCGCTCTGGCGCAGCAAATCAAAGCCGAGCGGCGCCAGCACAGCCTGCAGCTCGGCGAGCTTGCCGAGATTGTTTGAAGCAAGCAAAATCTTCATTAAATATGCCATTTTCCCTTTACAGATGGGCGCAAGCAGCTCCTATTTTAATAGCGACTGCCGCTGCATACCGACCAGCTCGACAATGCCTTTTTCAGCCAGCATCAGCAGCGCGTTCATCTCTGCACGGGAAAACGCGGTGCCTTCGGCCGTGCCCTGCACTTCGACGAAATGCCCTGCGCCCGTCATCACGACATTCATGTCGGTATCGCAAGCCGAGTCTTCGGCATAGTCGAGATCGAGCATCGGCGTGCCGCGCAAGATGCCAACCGAAATCGCTGCCACCTGGCCAAGGATGGGGCTCTCCAGCAATTTGCCCTGGGCCAGCAGTTTGTGTACCGCGTCTTGCGCCGCGACAAAAGCGCCGGTGATGCTGGCCGTGCGCGTGCCGCCGTCGGCCTGGATCACGTCGCAGTCGAGTGCAATGGTGCGTTCGCCGAGCTTTTTCAGATCGAACACGGAACGCATCGACCGGCCAATCAGGCGCTGAATCTCTTGCGTGCGGCCGCTTTGCTTGCCGCGCGCGGCCTCGCGGTCGCTACGGGTATGTGTGGCACGCGGCAGCATGCCGTACTCAGCCGTGACCCAGCCTTCGCCACTGCCGCGCTTGTGCGGCGGCACTTTTTCCTCAACCGACGCTGTGCAGAGGACGCGGGTGCCGCCGAACTCGATCAGCACGGAGCCTTCGGCGTAAGCGGTGAAGTGACGCGTGATGCGCACCGGGCGCAGGGCATCAAGCGACCGTGCGTCGGCACGTAAAAACTCGGTCATGTGAACTTTCTGGCGCGCTGCGCCGGGGAGAGAAATGCGAGAAAGGGAAAGGGAAAGGGGCCGGGAAATGGTAATTCGATTCGCCGATCATTTCTGCAAGGCAGAGGCGAGCGCACTGTGGTGTAAGCGCCAGGAGTCGGCTAGCAGGGCCGAAAAAATACAGGATTGATCTGGGAAACCTGTGCGCCAATGTGCGCAGCGGGCAGGCAGCGCGGCTTGAGAGTCAAATCAGCCTCAAGCCGTCAACTCTTGCGCGCGGCCGACTTCCGGATGGCCTCGTTGATCTCGGCAATGGAGCGCTCGATTGTGGCCTCGTCAAGGTCGTCGTCATCCGTACCCGGCATCCCCGCCTGGATGGTCGATGCAAATACCCCGTCGAGAATGCCGTCTGTGGAGACACCCCGTGTCGATTCAAGCGGATCGGGTGTTTCCCACTCCATCGCCAGAACCGTGACGTTGTCGCTATGGTCGCCACCAGCGCGAAGCGCCCGCTCGACCAGGTCGGGGACCGACTCAGACACCGGCTTGAGACCGAGCTGATGCACGATCTCCGCGTCACTCAGACTACCCCACAGGCCGTCGGAGCAAAGCAAAAGCTTGTCGCCCTGCACAAGCTCGACCGGACCCTCGATGTCGAAGACCGGACGCGTGGGCGAACCGAGGCAGGTAAAAAGAATATTGCGATTGACGCTCTGGAGCCTGATGACGCTGGCGCTGCGCTGCTCCATGTAGGAGTGGTCCCGGGTCCGGGTCAACAACTGGCCGTCGCGAACAACGTAGAGACGCGAATCGCCACAATGAATCCAGGTGGCGCCCGTGCCCTGCAAAATTGCGGCGACCAGCGTGGTGCGCGGTGTGTCGAGCATGCCTTTTTCACTGGCGTAGCGAATAATTTTTTGGTGCGCCGCCATCAAGGCATTCGTCAGGAATTCGACGGGGTCAGCCACGGCTGGCCGAGCTTCTTTCTGGTAGAGCGCTGAAATGGTCTGCAAGGCAAGCTGAGCCGCGACTTCGCCCTCAGGGTGGCCGCCCATGCCGTCAGCCAGCACAAACAAGCCTGACTCACGCGTGTAGCAGTAACCCATGCGGTCTTCGTTGCGCTCGCGCCCACCCTTGCGGCTGATCTGAAAAACCGAGAATTTCATTTGAATCGGGTCGCGTAACCCGTAGCTTTGCGTGCGGTTTTTTTGGTTTCAGTGACGATGTTATCGAACTGAAGGCGGACCTTTTCGCCGACGCTGAGCTTGGTGTAGTTTCTCTCACCCTCGCGGCTCAGCTCTTTTTGAAGTCCAAACACCGACTGCGGGCGCGACAGCGGATCAAGCGACATGCACCACTCGACGACTTCGATCAGGTTGTCAGAGTACACACCACGCAATCGGGAAAGAGCCAGGGACAGGCGGTCTTTTTCAAGCCGTTGCGGCGCATCGTTTGGCGGGTAGCCCTGCATGGTGGCGTAGATGCATGCGCCGATTGCGTAAATGTCAGTCCACGGCCCCATTGAGGAATCGCGGCGGTACATCTCGGGGGCGGCAAAGCCGGGCGTGTACATCGGGCGGATGAAATTGCCTTCTTTGCTCAGCACTTCGCGCGCTGCACCGAAGTCAATCAGCACCGCGCGGTTGTCATCAGTAATGAAGATGTTGGCCGGCTTGATGTCCAGGTGAAGCATCTTGTGCTGGTGGACGATGCGAAGACCGCGCAGGATCTCGTCGAACAGTGAGCGAATGGTCGATTCGCGAAAAACCTTTTGCTTCTTCAGGTCGCGCGCGGTGATGATGAAGTCCTGAAGCGTGCCGCCTTCAAGGTAATTCATCACCATGTAAACGGTCTCGTTTTCCCGAAAGAAATTGAGCACACTGACCACTGACCCGTGCGAGATCTGCGCGAGTGCCCGGCCTTCCTCGAAAAAACTTTTAAGACCGAGCCGGTATAGCGACAGCTTGTCGGGGTGAACCTGCGGCAATAATTCGCCCGGCGAACGGCTCGCGAGAGAAGACGGCAAGTACTCTTTGACCGCGACCTGCTGGCCTTCGTTATCGACCGCCAGATAAACTACGCCGAACCCGCCAGCCGAGACCTTGCGCACCACGCGGTAGCCGCCAATTAGCGTGTCGGGCGGCAGTGAAGCGGGTTTGACCTTTGACATAATTTGGTCCGGGCACAGGGCAATTTGATGCCCCTTGACCCCATACTTTCTACCGGAAATCGGTCAAAAACAAGGCGCATCTAGATGTCAGTTTATAGCATGACCGGTTATGCAACGGCGCAATTAAGCGCCTCGAATGGGCAATTAGCGCCAGTCGAAAATTCCGCGCCAAGCGGCCATTTGGGTGTTGAGATCAGATCAGTGAACAGCCGCTTTCTTGACCTTTCACTTCGCCTGCCAGACGAACTTAGACAGCTTGAGCCCGCGTTGCGAGAGCTGCTGACAAGCCAGCTCAAGCGCGGCAAGGTTGAGCTCCGGGTGTGGCTCGGCAGCGGCGCCGGCACCCCGTTTCGCTCGCCTTCACCGGAGACCCTGATGCGGGTCGCGGCACTTGAGAAATCGATTCAGGCCCGCTTGCCGAAAGCCGCCAGCTTGAGTGTGGCTGATGTGCTCAAAATGGCATCTAGCGAGGATGGCAGCGCGGCGGACCATTCGCAGCAATTTGTCGAGCTCACCCGACAGGTTTTGACCGAGCTGCTTGCTGCACGGGCGCGCGAGGGCGCGCGACTCGCTGCCATGCTGCAAGACCGGACCGAACAGCTACGCCGACTCGCAGTCCTTGCTGCGCCGCTGATTCCAAAGCTCGTCGAACAGCAGCGCCTGCGCTTTCTTGAGCGCTGGAATGAAGCCATGGTGATGTCTGACGCAAAGCCTTCTCCCGAGGCCGCACAAGATCGGGCCTTGACCGAAGCCACTGCTTTCGCCATCCGCATCGACGTGGCAGAAGAGCTGACGCGGATGGCATCCCACCTGGACGAGATTGACCGGCTGCTGGCTAAAGGCGGCGAGCTTGGCAAGCGCCTGGACTTTCTGATTCAGGAGTTGCATCGGGAAGCCAATACACTCGGCTCCAAATCGCCAGCCATTGACCTGACGCGCATCTCGGTTGATATGAAAGTGCTGATCGAGCAAATCCGTGAGCAGGTGCAAAACGTCGAATAAATGGCCGCCTTGCCAGCATTAATTTCTTCATCTCACGAAGTCAACCGAATGGACTACCCCGGCAATCTTTTCGTCGTCGCCGCGCCCAGCGGGGCTGGCAAGTCGAGCCTTGTCAAGGCATTGCTGGAGATTGACTCGGCCGTCCACCCGGCCGTGTCTCACACCACGCGGCCACCTCGAGGCCAGGAAAAGCACGGACGCGAATACTTTTTTCTTTCACTTGCCGAGTTCGATGGCATGGTGCTGCGTGACGCATTTCTTGAATGGGCACATGTGCATGGCCACCGATATGGCACATCGCGGCAGGCCATTGAGGAGCGGGTGGCGGGTGGCACCGATGTCATCCTCGAAATTGACTTTCAGGGCGCGATTAACATCAAGCGCATCTTTGCGAATGCCGTATTGGTTTTCATTCTCCCTCCCAGCCTCGAAGAACTCAGAGCGCGTTTGCAGCGACGCGGAGAAGATTCGGCTGAAGTGATCGAGATGCGTCTGGCCAACGCCTCGGTTGAGCTGGCTCAATCGCGTGAATTCGACTTCGTTATAATTAATGAGCTGTTTGAGCGCGCCGTTTTCGACCTGAAAACCATTGTCCACGCCCAGCGCCTGAAGTTTTCGGCTCAGCGACGCGCCCGCGCTGAAGTTTTCAAGCTGCTGCAAATTCCTTAAATTCATTGCTCACACCGGAGATCGACATGGCCCGTATCACAGTTGAAGACTGCCTCGAAAAAATCCCAAACCGCTTTCAACTGGTATTGGCCGCCACGTATCGGGCCAGAATGTTGAGCCAAGGGCACGCACCCAAGATCGAAAGCAAGAACAAACCCGGCGTCACAGCGCTGCGTGAAATAGCCGAAGGGAAAATCGGCCTCGAAATGCTCAAAAAAGTCCCTGGATAAGCAAGCCGCACCCTCCACTGAAAAGCACCGCACAGCCGGTGCTTTTTGCTTTGGCACAGCACACGTGTGCGGCCTCCAAGACCAGTCTCAAATACTGCTGCGCTGGTAGCGATACATTTAAGGCATGAGCGCCCTGTCCTTTCCCGCTGCGCCTTTCAAGGCCACGCCAGCTGCCGCTAACGCCGCTGCGGCCAGCTTTGCGGGGTTGACAGCCCGCCTTGACTACCTGAGTACGGCCGACATTGACAGCGTTCGTCGTGCTTATCGGTTCGCCGACGAAGCGCATCTCGGGCAGTTGCGAAACAGCGGCGAACCTTACATCACCCACCCTATCGCGGTGGCGCAGCAATGCGCCTTGTGGAAGCTCGATGCGCAGGCCCTGATGGCGGCGCTGCTGCATGACGCCATCGAAGATTGTGGAGTCACGAAACCCGAGTTGATTGAACGCTTCGGCGCACCTGTCGCCGACTTGGTCGATGGCCTGACCAAACTCGAAAAACTCGAATTCAACACCCGCGAAGAAAACCAGGCGGAATCCTTTCGCAAAATGTTGCTGGCGATGGCACGCGATGTGCGCGTCATTCTGATCAAGCTGGCTGACCGCACGCACAACATGCGGACACTGGGCGATGCGCCGCGTAGCAAGTGGGCACGCATTTCCCGGGAAACGCTTGACATCTATGCGCCTATTGCGCACCGCCTGGGACTGAACTCGACTTACCGCGAGCTTCAGGATCTGTCGTTTCAGTACCTGCATCCCTGGCGCTACCGCACGCTTCAAAAAGCCCTGCTCCGGTCGCGTGGTCGGCGCCGTGACGTGATCCGGCGGGTAAGTGGCGAGGTCGAATTGGCCTTCTCCGCTTCCGCCGTGCCGGTCAGCATTTTTGGCCGCGAAAAAACGCTGTATTCAATCTACCGCAAGATGGTCGAGAAGCACCTGTCATTCGCGCAGGTAACTGACCTGTACGGATTTCGGATCATCGTCGGCGACCTGACCAGCTGCTATACGGCGATGGGAGTCTTGCATCAGCTTTACAAGCCCCTGTCTGGCAAGTTCAAAGACTACATCGCCATTCCCAAAATCAACGGCTACCAGTCACTTCACACCACGCTGGTTGGCCCCTTCGGGACCAACATCGAGTTCCAGATGCGAACCGACGCCATGCATGTGGTAGCCGAGTCCGGGGTTGCTGCGCACTGGCTCTACAAAGCGAGCGATCCTGAAAGCGATGCGTCGCAGAGGCTTGGCGCACAGTGGCTGCAATCGCTGCTCGATATTCAACAGGAAACGCGTGATGCGGCTGAGTTCTGGGACCACGTCAAGATTGATCTCTTTCCCGAAGCGGTTTATGTGTTCACGCCCAAGAGCCAGATCATGGCCATGCCGCGCGGCGCGACGATTGTTGATTTTGCCTACGCGATCCACAGCGATATCGGGCATCGCGCCCTATCAGCCAAGGTCAACGGCGAGCAGATGCCGTTGCGCTCGGAGCTCAGCAACGGTGATGTGATCGAGATCATCACGGGCTCTGTTTCAAACCCCAATCCCGGCTGGCTTGGATTTGTTCGTACTGGCAAGGCTCGATCCAAAATTCGCCATTACCTCAAAACGATGGCTTTGACCGAATCACAGGAGCTGGGCGAAAAAATGCTGGCCCAGGCGTTGCGCGCCGAGGGCATCGAACCCCAACGCCTGCCTGCAGATGACGAGTCCCATCGGCAGACGTGGGAGAAGATTTTGCGTTTCACCGGCAATCGCTCACGCGCCGACCTGATGACCGACATTGGTCTGGGCAAAAGAATCGCCAGCATGGTAGCCAAGCGCGTTGCCACCCTCTTGGCGGAAACCGGGGAAAAACCGGACGCGCTGCTGATGAGCCGCGAGCGCTACACCGCGCACGAATCGGTCTCTCAGGGGGGGCTCGCGCTAGATGGAAGCGAAGGGGCGTCTGTCCAGTTTGCGAAATGCTGTCGCCCGGTACCGGGCGATTCGATTGTTGGCTACCTGGGTCGAGGTGAAGGTCTGGTGGTTCACATCGACGATTGCGCCGTCGCGAAGCGGCTCCAGCACCGCGACAGCGAACGCTTCATTGCGGTTGACTGGTCCGATGAGCCCGTCCGCACTTTTGAAACCAACTTGTTAGTCACCGTATCGAACGGCAAGGGCGTATTGGCCCGCGTGGCCGCCGCGCTGGCGGGAGCCGAGGCCGATATCACCCGCGTCGAAATGAGCGACGAGCCGTCCCACGATGCCACCGATCTGCGCTTTGGAATTGCGGTGCGTGATCGGGTTCATCTCGCACTGGCACTCAAGCGGGTTAAGCGAACAGCTTCGGTGCTCAAAGTGCATCGCGCCAAGTCCACGAGTTGAGTCGCCGGGCCGACTCAACCGGCAGATCACTTACCCTGGTCAGGCGCGCGCTCTCTGACGAAACTTCGAGGGACTGGATAGGCCACGCTCAGCACCTCCAGAGTCCTCAGCCCGCTTGGTGTCATCAGGGTAACTTCTTCGCCCAAGCGCGATTTGAGCAGCGCTTTTGCAACCGGAGAAATCCAGCTGATCTGGCCCTGGCCACTCTCGACCTCGTCGATTCCCATGATGGTCACGCTTTGCTCGAACCCGTCGTCATCAACGTAAGTGACGCTTGCCCCAAAAAAAACCTGATCGCTGCCATAGTGGACCGACGGATCAATGATTTCAGCGATCTCCAGTCGTTGCGTCAGAAACCGGATACGGCGATCAATTTCCCGCAGGCGTTTTTTGCCATAGTGGTAGTCACCATTTTCGGATCGGTCCCCGTTGCTGGCAGCCCAATGCACGGTCTCCACCATCTTTGGCCGCTCGTCGTCCATCAGCGCCAGTAGCTCATTCCGCAAGCGCTGATAGCCTGGCGACGTGATGTAGTTCTTGCCGGTGGCAACTGGCGTAACTGGCACAACCTCGTCGTCGTCCAGTTCGGTTTCCTTGGTGAAAGCCTTGCTCATTGGTCCAGAATAGCATCGACTTCCAAAGTAACGACGGGACAGGCCACACAGCGAAGATCCCAAAAAGAAAAAGCCTGCAACTTACGTTGCAGGCTTTTATTTTTGGTGCGGCTGGCAGGAATTGAACCCACGACCCCTTGGTTCGTAGCCAAGTACTCTATCCAACTGAGCTACAGCCGCTAAGCCTCTAATTATAGCTTACCTAAATGGTAGGGCGTGAGTGACTTGAACACTCGACCAAAGG
>JANOOO010000118.1:0-5546 GCA_031421375.1 Polaromonas sp. | reverse complement strand
AGCTGTGGTACGCGGATCGGGATGGGCCGCAAGGCGTCTTTTTGCGGCCAATAGCATCGCTATTGGCAAGAAAAACAACGCGGCGGACCGCCCGAGCCCGCGCTACCACAGACCGCAGGGAGTTATGCAGAGGGTCCCTAGGACAACAGCTTTCCCTCATGACTGCGTCGGGCCTGCGTCGGTTCGCGGCGTTTTATAGCGCGCATAGCCCCACAAATACTGCCCCGGCTGGCTCAGCACAATTGCCTCGACGGCCTCATTGATACGGCTCACCAGCGTCAGCAGTTCAGCACGGGCCGCGCCCGTCAATTGCGCCGCTTCAAGCGACTGCCCCACGCGCAACGCGGGCCAGATTTTCAGCACGTAGCCGCGCCCGTCCGTCAGTCGCTCGCAGCTCACCGGCACCAGCGCCGCGCCGGTTTGCAGCGCCAGCCGCGCCGCCAGCGTCATGGTGTAGGCCGGTTTGCCAAAAAACGGAGCCCACACGCCCTGCCCTTCCGGCGGCACCTGGTCGGCAAGCAAACCCACGGTGCCATTCGACTTGAGCGTCTTCATCAGCTCGCGTATGCCGCGCAAATTGGGTGGCACCAGGCTCAAGCCGGGCCGGTCGCGTGCAACGCGTTCCAGCTCAGCCAGCCAAGCCTTGCGGGCCGGGCGGTAGATGGCGGTGACCGGGCCATAGAGCTCGGCCAGCGCAGGTGGCGCGAGCTCAAAGCTGCCGCAATGCGCGCCAAAAAATATCACGCCCAGGCCGCCAGAGCGCGCCTGCGCGGCATGCTCCGCGCCCTCAACCTGAACCAGACCGAGGCACGATTCATCAGGCGGGCGCAGCCACAGTTTGGGCAGCTCGGCGACGAATCGCCCGGCATGCGCAACCGCAGGCCGCGCCGCATTAAAAGACAAGCCGGCCTGCGCCACGTTGGCACGAAACTGCGCGCGGTAGCGGCGGCTTAAAGCCCAGACCAGCCAGCCCAGCGCGCCGCCCAGCGCATGCAGCGCGCCCAAAGGCCAGCCAGAGAAAAATCGGAATAACCAGCGCATGGGGTGGGGTGAAAAACGGGGCCGCAACGTGATCGGGCCGCAACTTATAATTGAGAGGTCGCCGAGTTACTGAACAACTTGCAGGGCGACGTTAAACAAAACTGCTAAAGCGTTCGCCGCAACACTCGAAGCCGGCAACGCGCCGACTAATCTTTAGGAGTGTACGCAATGGCAAACGATTTTCTCTTCACATCCGAGTCCGTATCCGAGGGCCACCCTGACAAGGTAGCCGACCAGATTTCCGACGCAATCCTTGACGCGATTTTCAAGCAGGACCCGCGCTCGCGCGTCGCCGCCGAGACGCTGTGCACCACCGGCCTGGTGGTGCTGGCCGGCGAGATCACCACCAACGCGCATGTCGATTACATCCAGGTGGCGCGCGATACCCTCAAGCGCATCGGCTACGACAACACCGAATACGGCATTGACTACAAAGGCTGCGCCGTCATGGTCTGCTACGGCAAGCAGTCCAATGACATCGCCCAGGGCGTGGACCACGCGAGCGACGACCACTTGAACACCGGTGCCGGCGACCAGGGATTGATGTTCGGCTATGCCTGCGACGAAACCCCCGAGCTGATGCCCGCGCCGATCTACTACGCGCACCGTCTGGTCGAGCGCCAGGCGCAATTGCGCAAAGACGGCCGACTGCCCTTTTTGCGGCCTGATGCCAAGAGCCAGGTCACGATGCGCTACGTCGATGGCAAGCCGCACAGCATCGACACCGTCGTGCTCTCGACCCAGCACCACCCTGACCAGAGCGACGGCCACCACATGAAACCCTCGTTCATCGAGGCCGTCATTGAAGAGATCATCAAGCCGGTGCTGCCTAAAGAGTGGCTGAAAGAAACGAAGTATTTGATCAACCCGACCGGCCGCTTTGTCATTGGCGGGCCACAGGGCGATTGCGGTTTGACGGGGCGCAAGATCATCGTCGATACCTACGGCGGTGCCTGCCCGCACGGCGGCGGCGCGTTCAGCGGCAAAGACCCGAGCAAGGTTGATCGCTCGGCTGCGTACGCGGCGCGCTACGTCGCCAAAAACATCGTCGCTGCGGGTATCGCGCGTCAGTGCCAGATCCAGGTCGCCTATGCGATTGGCGTTGCGCGGCCGATGAACGTGACGGTTTATACCGAAGGCACAGGCGTGATCTCCGACGAGAAAATTGCCGCGCTGATCGCCGAGCATTTCGACTTGCGCCCGAAAGGCATCACCCAGATGCTCGACCTGATGCGGCCCATTTATGAGAAGACCGCAGCCTACGGTCACTTCGGCCGCGACGAGCCAGAATTTACGTGGGAACGCAACGATAAAGCTGCAGCGCTGCGCGCTGCAGCCGGCCTGTAAGGCCGCCGGGCGCAGCCCGGTATCGTTGCGTCAACGCAGGCTAATCTTCGCGCAGCGAAGTTAAGGGCCGAAGGCCCGGCCGGAGTTAAAAGGCGGACAAGGCAGCAGCGCTGCGCGCTGCTGCGGGCCTGTAGGGCCCTGAGCGTAGCGAACTTGGCCGACTTTCAACGCAGGCTAATCTTCGCGAAGCGAAGTTAAGAGCCGAAGGCTCGGCCGGAGGTAAAGAACGGACAAGGCAGCAGAAGCGCTACGGGTAGCCCGTGCTATCCGTCAGTTGCTATTAATTCAGTAGCTGCTTTCGCCCGTCCACATTGGATTTCGAGCAGTTTTTTCTATATTTTTAGCCGGTTCAAGCTCCGCAAGGCACCGGCAAGCCCAGCGTCACCACGCCCCCGTTTCGCTCCAGCGTGGTGCCCAGCGACGTGGCTATCGCCTGCACGTCTTGCCACTCCATGCGGCGTGTCCGCGTGATGACAGTCTCTGTGGTCGTTTGTGCCAGAGCCAAACGCAAAACCAGGCTGGCCTGGTCCTGACTAACGCTGATGTACACGCGGCCACCCACCGTGGGTTGATCGCAAATTGCCAGCAAAGTCGCCGCCAATGCCGTGCGAAAAAAGCCTTGCGGTGCGCCCGCTGTGCCTGGTGCCACCTCATTGACCGCCTCCAGACCGACCCCCGACAGTTCGACCATCAGCACCTTCAAGACTGATTCAACGCCTCGGTTCAGACTGACGGCAGGGTCTTCACGCGGGGCCAGCCAGCTGATGGCATCAATGCAACCGGCCGCCGCTTCTTTAGTCAGGCTGCCAATCGATGCCGCATTTTTGGCAATCGCTGGCAGGTCAGGCTCGGGCGCCTGCACGCGGCGCTGCAGCACCATGGCAACCATACCCAGCGGCTGCAGCGCGCCGGCCATGTCGTGGCGCAGCATGGGGGCAACTCGGCATAAAACGGCAAAGCGGGCAGCATCTGCCAGGGTCTGCTGGCCGGCAGCGGCTGCGTCAAGGCTGGCACCGCTGATTGGCCCGGTTGGGCAGGTGCGGGCGAGGTCGGCAGGGGTAGGCATGGGTTGTCAATCCTGAATTTTTTGAATTAAGGGCCGGCTGGTATCGGTAAAAACCGGCTCAGCACGTCCAGAGCGTCGCCGGGCTCAACGGGTTTGGTCAAGTGTGCGTCAAAAACCAGTTCGGGCTGAAAGGCTTTGACCCTATGGTGCTGCGTGCGACGGCGCGGGGCGCTGCTTAGCGGCGCTGCGCGTCAACACACACTTTGGCGGCTGCCGCTGAAGTTGCCGTGACGGCGCTGCCCCAGGTCATGTCAAGCAGCGAGATGTAGGCTGGCCGTCGGCCAGTCGGCCAGTGTTGCGAGGTTGGTCAGGTTGTAGGTGGCATAGGCAAAAAAGCCAAATAGCGCGCCTCGCACCGCCACTTTGCCAAGTGTTTGATCGCTGTCAGGCTGCACGACGAACACCATCACGCCGACGGGAAAGATTAAATAAAACGCGGCAGCAGCGCCCCAAGCGGGGACTTCAGCGGACAGATGGCCAATGGCCGCGTCATACCAACTGGACGCGATCAAGCCGAGCCAAAGTGCATCAAGCGCCAGCAAAACCGCCAGGGCCGCCAGGGCCGCCAGGTACGCAAGGAGATGTTTACGCATCGGCCTGATCAATCAGCCACGCGTGCGGGAAGACTTGAGGATTGGGGCTGTGGCTGGGGGAATCAGCTTGCCGGAGCCAGAGGAAATGTAACGAAATTTGGTGATGAAAAAGTGCCTCAGGTCACGAAGCTGCTGGGGGTCGGATCGGCATCATCCGGGTGATCTGCAAGGCAGTGCGCAGTCACCTCTGTCTCCGCGAAATCCGGAGCGCCACGACTCGTCACCGGGAAAGGCCACAGGCTACGAATGCGTGCCAAGGTGCGCGCCGGGCGGCTAAAAGGCTGGCCGAAGCTGTGGCTCAGAGGGCCGCTCTGCACAAACTCAGGCTGACTTTCACGAAAAACGGGCGTCTGGAGCATGTTGCAGTCCTTGGTGCGAAGAATCACAAGGGCCGACAGGGCCTCGCGCGTGATTGCAATACATCAATCTACCCCAGCCGGCGCGGCCAACCCGTTACTCGCGGGGCGACTGTCTGTAGGACAACAGCGCGACCTGCAAGGGCCTCGTCTTTTTCCCCGCTGCCGGGCAGGTTCAGTTTGACGACACGCCTCGTCAACGCCTCACCAACGCACTTGATCAGCCCCAAAAAAGCCTATGATTAGCACTCACCAAGCCCGACTGCTAACAGAACGGGTTTGCGTTGAATCCGCAGGCGCGCACTTTCCCGGAGCGCGCTTTGACCACGCTTCCAACCGTTTTTTTCCAACAAGGAGCTCTCATGAAACTTCGCCCTCTGCACGACCGCGTGATCGTCAAACGCGTCGAAAACGAAACCAAAACCGCCTCCGGCATCGTCATTCCTGACAGCGCCGCTGAAAAGCCCGATCAAGGCGAAATTCTCGCTGTCGGCCCCGGCAAAAAGAATGACAAGGGCGACTTGCAGCCTGTCGGCGTCAAGGTCGGCGACCGCGTGCTGTTCGGCAAATACAGTGGCCAGACCGTCAAGGTCGATGGCGACGAGTTGCTCGTCATGAAAGAAGAAGACCTCTTCGCTGTTGTCGTGAAATAAAGAAACCAAATAATTTGCGGGATAGATCGAACAACGCGCCCTACTTTCACAAGTCAGGCCTGTTCGCTCTGTCCTCAACTGACTAATCCCCGTATTTAAACTTTTTAGGAGCCAAACATGGCAGCAAAAGACGTAATTTTCGGCGGCGAAGCCCGCGCACGCATGGTCGAGGGTGTCAACATCCTGGCCAACGCCGTCAAAGTCACCCTCGGCCCCAAAGGCCGTAACGTGGTGCTCGAGCGCTCGTTCGGTGCCCCGACCGTCACCAAAGACGGTGTCTCGGTCGCCAAAGAGATCGAGCTCAAAGACAAGCTTCAGAACATGGGCGCGCAGATGGTCAAGGAAGTCGCTTCCAAGACCTCTGACATCGCTGGTGACGGCACCACCACGGCCACCGTGCTGGCCCAGGCCATCATTCGCGAAGGCATGAAATATGTCGCCGCCGGCATGAACCCGATGGACCTGAAGCGCGGTATCGACAAGGCCGTCA
>JANOOO010000117.1:0-16500 GCA_031421375.1 Polaromonas sp. | reverse complement strand
AGGACGCATCAAACGCCGCACGCAGCCACTCGATCTGCATCGTCTGCGCCCCGCCCATCCCCTGCACCAGCACCACGTCAAAGCGACACGGCGGCAGACTGCTATAGCGGCGCAAAAAGTGGCGCGCCGCAAAAATAATGCGGCGCTGCTTCACACTGCCGATGCTGGCCGCTGCACCGCCGTGCGACGCAGTGGCACGCTGGCGCACCTCGACGAACACCAGCGTTCCATCGGTGTCCCGCATGATGAGGTCAATCTCGCCGCCGCCACGCCCCGGCGTTTTGAAGTTGGCCGCGACAAACGCCAGCCCCGCCCGCGCCAGATAGTCCCTTGCTACAAGCTCAGCCGCGTCGCCGCGTGACTTGGTGGTAGGCTTTGGCAAGGTCGCCACCAGGCCATCAGACGCGTTCACCATAGGCCGGGTTTTCGCGCCCGCTGGCAACTCCCCCGGCGCGGCTGCCGCCTCTTTTCGATTTTTTGAAAACCACATTGAACGCTTCTTTTGACCAGGCCCTGGGTGCCGCGCGTGCCGCAGCTGGCATGCAGCATTATCCGCAGAGCACGCTTTACGTCGTCGCTACGCCCATCGGCAATCTGGCCGACATCAGCCTGCGTGCGCTGCATGTGCTGCAGCTAGTTGATGCCATTGCCTGCGAGGACACGCGGCACACCCAGACCATGCTGCGCCAGTACGGCATTGCCGACAAAGCGCTGCTGGCGCTGCACGAACACAACGAGGTCGAGGCGGCCGGGCACGTCATCGAGCGGCTGCAGCGCGGCGAGCGTGTGGCTTACGTCAGCGACGCTGGCACGCCCGCCGTCAGCGACCCGGGCGCGCGGCTGGTGGCTGCGGCGCAGTCGGCTGGCTTGCGCGTGATGCCGCTGCCCGGCGCAAGCAGCGTGACCGCCGCGCTCAGCGTGGCCGGGCTGGTCGGCGGCGATCACAGCTCGGCCTTCGTCTTTGCCGGTTTTCTGCCGAGCAAGGCCGGCGAGCGCGAACGCGCTGTGCAAGGCTTGGCACGGGAGTCGCGCGCCGTCGTGATTCTCGAAGCGCCGCACCGCATCGAGGCGCTGGCCCGCGCCCTCGCAGCGCTGGCGGGTCGGCCCGTCACCGTCGGGCGCGAGCTGACCAAGCAGTTCGAGGAAATCGCGACGATGCCGGCCGAGGTGCTGGCAGCGTGGCTGCAGGCGGCGGCAACGCGAACTCGGGGCGAGTTCGTTCTGGTGCTGCACCCCGTGGCTGACCTGCCGCCCGCGCAGGACTGCACGCGCCTGCTGCAACTGTTGATGGCCGAGCTGCCGCTTAAATCCGCCGTCAGGCTGGCCGCAGACATCTCGGGGCTGGGCAAAAACGAGCTCTATGACGCAGCTTTGAAGCTCAAGGGATCGCACGAATGACGGCATCGAAACTCGTGGCCGCCGTGCCGCGCGTTTGCATGCGAAAGCGCCGCTTATGAACCCCCAGGCAGACCAGCTCTGGCGCGGCCCGCGCTGGGCGCTCGCCGTGCTGCTGGCGGTGCTCGGCATGGTCGGGCCGTTTTCAATCGACACCTACATCCCGGCTTTTGCGGGCATCGGCCAGGCGCTCGGCACCACGCCAGCCATGATGCAGCAGACGCTGTCGAGCTACCTGTTCGGTTTTGCCTTCATGAACCTGTTCCACGGCGCGCTGGCCGACAGTTTCGGCCGCAGGCCGGTGGTGCTGTGGGGCGTGGCGCTGTTCACGCTGGCGTCCGGCGGCTGCGCGCTGTCGCAAAGCATTGAGCAACTGGTATTTTTTCGCGCGCTGCAGGGCGTGTCGGCCGGGGCCGGCATTGTGGTGTCGCGCGCCATCATTCGTGACCTGTACCCGCCAGCGCAGGCGCAAAAGGTGATGAGCCAGGTGACGATTTACTTCGGCGTCGCGCCTGCCATCGCACCCATCGTCGGCGGCTGGCTGTTCGTGCATCTGGGCTGGCACAGCGTGTTCTGGTTTTTGACAGGCATCGGTGCGGTGCTGTGGGTTGTCAACCTGCGCTTTCTCCCCGAGTCGCTGGCACTGCCTGAGCGCCAGCCCTTCAACGTGCGTCACCTGATGCGCGGCTACTGGCAGCTTGGCTCCAGCGCACGGTTTTTGCTGCTGGCTCTGGCCAGCGGCATACCCTTTAATGGCATGTTTTTGTATGTGCTGTCGGCTCCTGAGTTTTTAGGAAATCACCTCGGTCTGCAGCCGACCGAATTCTTCTGGTTTTTTGTATTGACCATCTCCGGCATCATGTCCGGGGCCTGGCTCAGCGGACGCTTGGCCGGCAAAATTCCGCCGAAAACGCAGATCCGCCACGGCTTCGTCATCATGCTGGTGACAGCCGTGCTGAACCTGGCAGCCAACACGCTGTTTGCCCCCCATGTCGCCTGGGCCATGATTCCGATTGCGCTGTTTGCCTTTGGCTGGGCCTTGATGGTTCCGGTGGTGACGCTGCTGGTGCTGGACCTACACCCCAAGCGGCGCGGCATGGCGTCGTCAATGCAAGCCTTTATCGGCTCCAGTGCCAACGGCATCGTCGCTGGCGTCATCGCGCCGCTGGTGATGCATTCAACGCTGGCGCTGGCGGCGGCGTCGCTCGGCATGCTGATGGTTGGGCTGATTGCGTGGCTCTACCTGCACGCCCACTGGCCTGAAATTGGCCGGGCGGTGTCGCGCTGAAAGCAAAGCGGTTCGCGCTCACAGCGCGCACCGACTGGTCGTCCTGGCGAAACGCCGGATGCCAGTCCGGCGATGCAGGGCAGGCGTCATTGCTGCATCGAGAAACCGGATTGGCGTGCTGAAGGGAGTTGGAGCCAATCCGCTGGCGTCAGTTTAAGAAATGCGGGCTTTGAGGCACGAATTCGCAGTCAAATAGGTCGATTACCCAGATTGGATGGGCGCAAGCAGCTACGAATTTAATAGCGACAGAAGGGGCTTGAGTACGCCATGCAAATGCTGCCGCCTGACGGGCAAGGCTTATTGCGGCTAGCCTGCCTTGAGTGCGCGAACGGCCGCGACACGTATGAGGTCTTCACGAAAGTGCAGAAACTCGATTTCGCTCGGCACCTCACCTTTGCCGCTTTGCGACAAGATGATCTTCTCCAGAAACGAGTCGCAACGCTGCTGCCGCTGGAAATCCTCGGTGCGCTCGGATTGGACCGCATCATTGAGCTGGGAAAGCCGGAAAGAAGAAGGCATAGCCGTCGATAAAAATGAATTTCTGACAGCAAGTATGCGAAAAATAATGCGCACTGGCAATGGTAATTTAGAACAGCCATTTAGGTATTTTTACCGGAAAGGCCATGCCTTCGACGGCTGCGTACAACGCTTTTGATTCAGACGAGCCACCGTTTTGGGCCGCCGGTCCAACCACCTCGGCAACACCACACCAGGCCCCACAAGCGCGCATCGCCCGACCCTGCGCCGACGCGCTCACACCAGCGCCTCGATTTGCCCGAGCGAGCGACCGTCGCCAAACCACATATCCAGCCGGAAATCGCGGTCATCAATGCGGGTAGCCAGTGGCAACTGCAAACGCGCTTCCAGCCGCGCCGATACCGCGTCGCCGTCCAGCTCACAGCCCTTGATCGGCCAGCGCCAGTGACAGGCCAGCACGGTGCCGCCCGGTGCCAGTGATGCGCGGGTCCGCGCCGCCACGCGGTCCAGCGCGTCAAGGCTCAGAAAGTAGCCAAGCTCGCTGATGACGATCAGGTCGAATTGCCCATCGGGCCAGTTTTCAGGAACCCACGCTTCGCTCACGCTCACATGGGCATAGCCGGCCAGACGCTCGCGTGCCAGCTCAACAGCGCGCGGCGTGCCATCGCTGCACAGCAGGCTGTCGCAACGCTCAGCCAAACCGACCGATAGCTCGCCATTGGCGCAGCCCGGCTCGTAGGCACGTGCATAGCGACGCTGGGGCAACGCGGCCAGGGTCAATGCGCGTTTGCGCGCTTCATACCACCGGGACTTAAAGCTCCACGGGTCGTCGCTGCTCTCAAACATGCGGGCGAAATAACGCGAATCGGGGGGCATGACAAGCTCAGCCGAAAAAGTACTCGGCACTGCGCTCCGCCCGCAGCACCATCTCCTCGCCCAGAACGGGGCCGGTCACGGCGTCACGCGGCGTTAGCTGACTTCCGTGTGCCGCCAGTGCCCGGGTTTTGCGCTGCACCACGTCGGCAGGCAGTGCCAGTGCTTTGAGCCGATGCCACGGCACTCGCGCATCGTGGGGGTGGGCCCAGTGCCACATCCAGACCGGCGCTTCAAGCAACAGGCAACCCAGGCTCGCCGCGGTTCGTGCAGCAGCCAGACCACAAGCCTCGTGATCGGGGTGGGCATCGTGGCGCCAGGTGGTGAGCAGGGTGTCGTCGGGGTAGATCAGTCGTTCGAGTCGGGTTTGCAGCTCACGCTGCCTTTGAAACAGCCCGCCATCGGGCAGACTAAGCCGCATCGTTGCGCAAGCTTGAAGCGCCAGACGCTTCAAGCCTTCGGCGCTTTCTTCGCGCCGGTTTTGAGCCAGATTGGAAAAGCCGTCGGGTATCGCCCTAGGCGTGGCCGGGCTGCCCGTGCAGCCAGCGTGGCTGGCCTCGCCGTCGCTTGCGGCGATAACCAGACTCTCACCGCCGCGTTCGGCGTGCAGTGCAAGCAGCCCTGCACAGGCCAAAATTTCATCATCCGGGTGCGGTGCCAGAACGACCAGCCGTGAGCGCGCTGGCAACCACTCGCCCAGCTCGCGGCGCACTGTGCTCGCCAACGGGCCACGCCAATCCGACTCGCGCGTGCCGACAGCCTCGATTCTGGGTGCATGCGCCGTGCTCCAGCCTTCTATAGCGCCCACGGCATTCCTTCCGCCGAGTCCATGACTTCCTGCACGACGGCGTTTCCCAGTGCGGCATAGTCAGACTGGCCGTGGCTTTGGCGAATGAACACCGGCAAGTCGGCAGCGGCCTGTGCAAACCGGCGGTTGCGGCAAAGAGGCGTAGCACCCAGCGCCTCGCCCACCTCATGCAGCACGTTTTCGGCGCAAGCGACTGTCGCCAAGCGACACCGCAGGGCCACGGCACGGGCATCGGCATGGTGATGGCTGTCGATCCAGCTGGCCGCCTCGCGCAACAGCGCAGCGGTAGCATGAAGCGTCACATCGACCCTACCTGCAGCGGCCACGCGATGCGGGTCGCGCCTGGCGGGAGCGGTATCGGCCAATGTGCGATGCAAAGCGCCGGCCAGGCCCATCGCCCCGCCATACCAGCAGGCCGCCACACCGGCCCCGCCCTGCCAAAAACCCGGGCGCGACAGGTAAGCGCCGACCGGGCCGACGCAATGGGCGATCGCACCGTCAAACAAAACCTGAACGCTGGCGCTGCCGTTCATGCCCACGGCCTGCCAGTCGCCATCGGACACCGCGACTTCGCGTTGCGCCAGCGCGACCGCAACCAATTGCGGCCCAGGCTGCTCGCCCGGCCACCAGGCGGTCAGCAAGCCGTGGCTGCCCGTACGGGCCCCCGAGCACCAGGCTTTGCGGCCCTGCAGGCGCACCGTGCCCATGGGAAGAGCCGGGTCCGCTTCGATGACCACACGGCACCCGGGAGCCTCGGCTGCCCACACGCCCCACACGGGTTTGGCCTTTGCGTCACCGGCTTGCGTGGGCCTGGCCGACATTGCCAGAAAACTCGTTGCGACGGCATCGGCTGGGGCCTGCAACTCAAGGAGGATGGCCAAGGCATCGGTGTGGCCTTCGTACAGCTTGGCCAGTGACAGATCGTGCGCCGCCACCGTAGCCAGTGCCTGCCAGCGCTGCAGCGTGCGGCCAGAGCCTGGCATTGGCAGACCATCACAGCCTTCTATTAACAACTGCTCCAGCTGACTTGCCGATCTTTGCGTTTCACCCACACCACCCAAGGCACCCTGGCCGTCCAGATTGGCTAATAAAATGCGCAAGGCCAAAGCCTGGCCGTCACCGCTGCCTGACGACAAGTTCATGCTGCCAGCGGCATCTGATCTGCCCACGACCGCTCCCGCTCGATTCGACTCAGGGTTGCACCAAAGCCACCCGGCGCACGGAAATCGGAGCGCGCACTGGTGCTCACGCGGGGCCGGGCTGACCAGGCAATGCGCGCGCCGCTGCGCTGAAGCCCCGCAACCAGCGCCACGTCTTCACCGCTGGCCAGTGCACCAAAGCCCCCGGCCCGCACGTAAGCTTGCGCACTGACGCCAAGGTTAGCTCCGTGGATGTGGCGGTGCCCATCGGCGTCGGTGTAGGTCAGCCTGAAATGCTGGCTCATCCGTTGGCCGTAGCCTGACCAATGGGCTACGCCGATGGTGCCGCAGACTGCATCTGCATCAAGCGCAAGTTGTTCAGACAACCACTGCGGCGACACCAGCGTATCGGCATCGGTAAAGGCCAGCCAGCGTGCGCCTGCCCGCAGCGCCAGCTCGGCGCCCGCTGCACGGGCTTGCCCGACGTTGCGGGCTGAAAGCTCAAGCGTTTGAGCCATCAACTGCCGAGCGACGCCAAGTGTGCCGTCAGTGCAATGGTCACACACCACAATGACCCACACGGCCTCCCCCTGCAATCGCGGACATCGCGCGGCCGTGGCGATCGACTCCAGACACGGGCCAATGAGTGCTTCTTCGTTGTGCGCAGGGATGACGACGCCAATCAATTTTTTTCTCCTTGAAGTGGAATGCGGGCGTACAACAAAAATGAATCAGGCCGCAGCGCCCTCGGTCTCCCGGACGAAGTGCCGGTGCTGTCCGATGGCGGCAATAAACGAGTCCACATCGGTCGCCGCACCATCAGACGACGGGATCAATCCAGGGTCATCCACTCCCGATGCCAGCGTGGTCGAGACGTCGGCTTTCTCCAGCAACTCAGTGGAGGCACCCAAAGCGAAAATGGTCTTGCAGTGCCGGTACTGGTCTTTGATGAAGTCCATCGTGTGCGCATCTTTCATCAAAGCCGCCACGCCTTCATCGCCGCCCGGCAACACCAGTGCGTCGAACAAAAATCCCGGTGCGTTTTCCATCGACGCATCGGCATCAATCTCATGGCCGTCTGCCGTCTTGACCGGGCCAATATGCGGCCCGATAAAGCGCGGCACCGCACCCGCGGCAAACAAGGCCGCATGCAATTCAAGCAGCGCCGAGCCTTCGACGCCCGGTGCGATCAACATCGCCACCTTGCGCCCCTTGATCGAACCATCGCCGGGGCGCGCCGTGAGAGACAGGGCTGGCGAATGGGTGGTCTCCGGGGTGTCAGGCCGGACCAGCGCGCGCGGCATCGGCTCAGGCATCACGGCCATGCCCAGCCCGTCGGCCACCTGCCGGGCCAGGTCTTCAGACGCGTTGCGCAGCGACGAGACCATGCGTTTGCGAATGGCCGGCACCGTGACTTTGCTTAATTCAAATCGAAAAGCCGCAGCAATATGCGCCTGCTCGGCGGGCGTCTGGCTTTCATAAAACAGCGTGGCCTGGGTGTAGTGGTCGGCAAATTTTTCGGGCTTGCCGCGCACTTTGGCCTGCTCCTCGCTCGCCTCCATGCGCGCAGGCACAGTGACAAAGCCCTGCGCCGCACCCGCTTGAAACGGGCAACCGCCGCCCAACGAGTTCGGCTCGTAAGACACCCGGCCGCGCGGGATCGACTGACGATGCATGCCATCACGCTGGTTGTTGTGGACTTGCGCGAGCGGCGCATTGATTGGCAGCTCGTGAAAGTTGGGACCACCCAGACGCGATATTTGCGTATCGACGTAAGAGTGGATGCGCCCTGCGAGCAGCGGGTCGTTGGAAAAGTCAATGCCCGGCACAACATGCGCAGTGCAAAACGCGACCTGTTCGGTTTCAGCAAAAAAATTGTCGGGGTTGCGGTTCAGTACCAACCTGCCCAGCATTTGTACCGGAACCAGCTCTTCGGGAATCAGTTTGGTCGCATCAAGCATGTCAAAGCTGAACTGCCCGGCCTGCTCTTCGGTGAACACCTGCACGCCAAACTCCCACTCAGGGTAGGCCCCGCTCTCAATGCGCTCCCATAAGTCGCGCCGATGAAAGTCCGGGTCAGCGCCGGAAATTTTCACTGCTTCGTCCCATACCAGTGAGTGGGTTCCAGCCTTGGGGCTCCAGTGAAATTTGCAAAACACCGACTCGCCCGCCTCGTTAACCAGCCGGAAACTGTGAACGCCAAAGCCCTGCATCGTCGCAAAGCTGCGCGGCATGCCGCGGTCAGACATCACCCACATCAGCATGTGCGTCGATTCGGGCATCAGCGAAGCGAAATCCCAGAACGTGTCGTGCGCGCTGGCAGCCTGCGGTATGCCGTTGTGTGGTTCGGGTTTAACGGCGTGAACCAAATCAGGGAACTTGATCGCGTCCTGAATGAAGAAGACCGGCATGTTGTTGCCGACCAGATCCCAGTTGCCTTCGTCGGTATAAAACTTGATAGCAAAGCCGCGCACATCGCGCGCCGTGTCTTTGGATCCGCGCTCGCCAGCCACCGTTGAAAAACGCACAAAGACCGGCGTGATCTTGCCAGCCTCCTTGAACGGTGCGGCCCTGGTATGTTGCGTGAAGGGCGCATAGCACTCAAAGTAGCCGTGCGCCGCCGAGCCGCGCGCATGCACGATGCGCTCGGGAATGCGTTCATGGTCGAAGTGGGTGATTTTTTCGCGGAGGATGAAGTCCTCCAGCAAAGCCGGGCCACGCACGCCCATCTTCAGCGAGTTCTGGTTGTCAGCAATAGCGACGCCCTGGTTGGTCGTCAGCACGCGTCCGGTCGAATCGACCCGGACGCGGTCCAGCGGCTCAATGGCTGAGTTGAGTCCGGCAATGGCGGTGCTGCCGGTTTTCTCGCTGCCGTTTTCTTCCGATAGCGTGCTGGCTCCAACCATCGGGGAAGCAGGCTCATTCGTTGCACCAGCCTGGGGATGGATAGCGTTCTCATAGCCGTGTTCGCCAGCCTTGTTGGCGTTGAAAGGCATGGCTGCAACGAGCGACTCGGTCTGAGCCATTTTTTCGGTCGCGGCATCGGTCCCACCCGTGACTTTGGAAGGCCCGCTGTCCGTGTTGCGGGCTGCGGCCTGGCCGAGGCTGGGCTGAGAATCAGCGACGTGGGATGGGTTGAGATTTTTTGGTGTATTGGGCATGGTGGGATGGGTTGAATGAACGGATGGAAAGCAAGCCAGGCAAAGGTTGATCAGGGGCGCGCACAAGTCGGGAAACGAGTGAATCTCCGCGAGCAGCAGCGCGGCGATGGGTCGCATCCGCGTGCAGCATTCAAGTAAGTTATGAGGCGGCCAGGGCTGGAGCTGTAGGACGGAAACCGACCTTGCTGTCACACGGCAGGCGGCGCTGGCGTGGGGCGCGTTGACAGCCGTAGCCAGTGAGCGGTGCGCGCTATTGCCTGAATACCGACGCTGCAACGGCGACCGCTTCAGGGGTCCAAAAACGGGCCAAGATACTGGGCACCTACGCCCACTGCACCCATTAAAAATACATTGAACAAGGTGTCGGCTATGCCGGTCTGCTGCACTGCCACGCCCATTGCAAGAATCCAGATTGCCACTGGTGAGTCCTGTGCGCCAGAGCTTGCGCATTGGTCACGCAAGCAAAGTGAAGTTGATAGCGCGAATCGCGCGCCTGACTCTATTCACCATCGCAGAACGTGAAGGCTTGGCTGTAGGTTGATTGCGCCACAGGCCGTGAGAAAAGCCGGGTTCGTCGCCGCTGCGTCAGCGCAGGAAATTGCGGCCAGCTGGCATCAATTGGGCGCAGTTGACCGATTCCCGATACGAGCGGGAAATCAACATGGCAAGTGCAGCGCCGTGTCATGCAAGGACTTGGCGGCGCTATGTACGCGGGTTGTATGCGGGTTTAACGCGGGCGCGGCGTGAGGAGAAGGGAGGCGGCTGAAGGGCGACAAGCGCAGGGGCTTGATCGCAAAAAAGACCAGACCGAAAGGATTCGGCGCTGGTGCGGCTGGCGGGGATCGAACCCACGACCCTTGGCTTCGGAGGCCAATACTCTATCCACTGAGCTACAGCCGCATGCCTGCATTCTAGCGGGCCACGCTTGCGTGACACGACTCTCAAGCTGCACGGGCCGACGCGCGTCGCTCCCGGCTCGCTTCAGGCGCTGGTCAAGCCCGCAGCCTGCACGCCGAAGGCGCAAATGGCTTCGTCTTCATCGCCGGTGCCGCCGCTGGCACCGACCGCACCGAGCACTTTTCCTTCGGCGGATTTAATCAGCACCGCGCCGGTCTGCGCGAGAAATTTTCCGCCAGCCGTGGCCGACAGCGAGGTCATGAAAACGGGCGTGGTCTTGGTGCGCTCGAACAGCGCGCGACTCGACACGCCCATACCGACTGCGGCCCAAGCCTTGCCTGTGGCGATATCGACGCGGAACATGCTGGCACCGTCCTGGCGCTGCACGGTCTTGACATGGCCTGATTCGTCGAGCACGACGACGGCCATCGGCAGGTAGCCGAGCTCGCCCGAGCGCTTGAGCGCCGATTCAATGATCGAGTTGGCCAGTGCCAGTGTCAGGGTAGTCATAAACGGAAAACTCCAAAATAATTGTGCCGGCTGGCATGGCCAATAGCGTAATGCACACCGGCCAAAAGTGCGGCCAGACAACGGGTAAGCGCCAAAGAAAAAGCTTGGCGCAGGCTCACTATAATTGATCGAGCGATCAAAAGTGAACAACCGAACGGAGCAATGATGACAACCAGAAACGACAGCACAGGCTTCGATTGGCACGATGTCAGCCAGGCATTCGGCTGCGTCGAAACCAGCCTCGCGGTGGCTGTGAGGGCATGCTGCCGAATGCCAGCGTGATCGCGACCGCCTAATTCAATTAGGCAAACCGCCCAAGCCAAAAGAAAAACATGAAACTCGGAATGTTCATGATGCCGCTGCATCCGCCGGGCCGCACGATCAGCGACACGCTGCAGGAAGACCGCGAAGCCATCATCCTGGCCGACCAGCTTGGCTTTTGCGAAGCCTATGTCGGCGAGCATGTGACCGATGCGGCTGAGACCGTGACCTCGGCGATGGTTTTTCTGGCCAGCCTGATTGCGGAGACGAAAAATATCATGCTGTGTACCGGCACGCTGAACCTGCCCAATAGCCACCCGGCCGCCATCGCGGCGCAGGTGGCCATGCTTGATCACTTGCTCAAAGGCCGCTTCATCATGGGTATCAGCCCCGGTGGCCTGATGTCGGACGCCGAGGTTTTTGGCAACTTTGGGAACAACCGCAATGAGATGTTCGTCGAGTGCATCAACTCCGTCTTGAAGATCTGGGAGTCTGAGCCGCCCTACAACATCGACGGCAAATACTGGAATGTGTCGGTGGCCAAAACGATGATCCCCGAGATCGGCCAGGGCTTCATCATGAAGCCCTACCAAAAGCCGCATCCGCTGATCGTAGGCACGGCGGTGGCTCCCTTCTCGCAGGGCGTGACCGAGATGGCCAAGCGCGGCTGGCAGCCGATATCGGCCAACTTCCTGATGCCCGAATGGGTCAAAAGCCACTGGCCGAAATATGTTGAAGGCCGTCTGGCGATTGGCGCGGTGCCTAAGCCCGCCGAATGGCGCATTGCGAAAAGTATCTTTGTCGCCGACGACGAGGCCACAGCCCAGCGCTATGCTTTCGGCAGCGACGGGCCCTACCACTTCTACTTCAAGCAGCTCGTGCGCAAGCTCGTGGGCGCAGGTGGGCGCGGCAATTTGTTCAAGACCGACCCCGACATGCTCAACGAAGCGATTACGCCCGAATACGTGACGAAGCGGCTGGTGCTGGCCGGCACGGTTGATTCAGTGGTCGCGCAATTGCTGGCGTTTCGCGAGCAAGTCGGCGACTTCGGCACCCTGCTGTACGCGGGCCACGACTGGGTAGAGCCTGCTTTGGCCAAGCGCTCGATGCAATTGATGGCTGAAGAAGTTATGCCGCGTGTCAACGCGGCTATCGGCCAGTAGCGCGTATTGCATTCCTCCCTAGTTTGAAATGAAGCAGCCAATGGCAACCTCTACAGCAAAAATTCCCAAAAACACCGTCGCCAAGGCGGGCGTACCCGCTGCTGCCTCAGCCGGCTCCGTCGGCGTCATCGGCCTGGGCATCATGGGCTCGGCGATCTCGGCCAACCTCGTCAAGGCCGGGTTCACCGTCTTCGGCTATGACCCGCTTGCCAAGGCGTGCGTCAAACTCAAAAAGGCGGGCGGCCAACCCTGCACCAGCGCGGCCGACGTGGCTCGGCAATGCCGCTTCATCGTGTTGTCGCTGCCGGGCGACGCGGCGCTAGATGCCGTCTGCGCTGAATTGAAAGACGCCAGAGTCAAGGGCCTGATCGTCGCCGAAACCAGCACGCTGCCCGAAGCCGCCAAGATGCGCGCACGCGATGCGCTGGCCAAGGCAAAGATCACGCTGCTCGATTGCCCGCTGTCGGGTACCGGCGCGCAAGCGCTCACGCGCGACCTGGCGGTGTACGCCAGCGGTGACGCAAAAAGCATTCAGGCTTTCGCGCCGGTTTTCGACGGCTTTGCGCGGGTGCGCTACGACGTCGGCGCATTCGGCAACGGCATGCGGATGAAGCTGGTCGCCAACTTGCTGGTGGCGATACACAACCTGTCAACCGCCGAGGCCATTTTGATGGGCGTGCGCTCGGGCCTCAATGCGGTCGATGTGGTGCGGGTGGTCGCCGACGGCGCGGGGGGTTCCCGCATGTTTCAGGTGCGCGGCCCGATGATGGTTGATCGCTCGTGGGGCGAGGCGACCATGAAGGTCTCGACCTGGCAAAAAGACATGCGCCTGATTAACGACGCGCTGCAGGCGAGCGACACGGCAGCGCCGCTGTTTGCTGCCTGCATGCCGATTTACAACGCGGCGATGGCGCTGGGCCACGGCATGGACGATACGGCGGCGGTGTATTCGGTGCTGGAACACATGGTGGGCGCGGTGCCGACGCGCAAGAAAACACCAAAAGCGCGGGCGTGAATCAATTGGCGCGACTCTTGCCCGAAGACCGCCCGAAGACTGCCCGGTGGAGCAACGTCGCGTCTTCAGCCGCGTTTTTTTGCGGCCTTCACGACGGTGGGCGCTTTCGCCGCACTCGCGACACTGGCCACAAGCCTTGGGTAAGTCGTCGTCGCCCCGGCCAAAAAATTGTCAACCGCAAATTCGACCTGCCGCATGAAATCAACCCGGGCGCGCACCTTGTAAACATGGTGACGCACGGCGAAGTAAAAGATTCCGCCATGCAGGCTCCAGATGAACTCAAGTTCTTCATTTGAAATTGGCGAATCAAGCTGGCCCAGCCCGCAATACTGGCGTAATTCGCGGCAGTAGGCGGGCAGCAATTTCTGGCGAATGAGCTTGATGTAGCGCTGGTTCAGCGTCGGGCTGGAAAGCCCCGCGTACATATAGATGCGAATCCAGTCAGGCCGATAGGTGGCTTTGGAATATTGCCGGTAAAACTCGATCAGGCGTTCGCGCAGCGGCAGCGACCGGTCTTGCAACAGCGCCACCCAGGCCGGGTTCCAGTGCCCCTCAAAAACGGTTTGATAAACCCGGTCGATCAGCGCCTGTTTGCTGGAAAAATACCGGTACAAAAGCGGCTGGGTGATGCCCAGCCGTTTGGAGAGCTCGCGCGTCTGGCCCGAGAAGCCGGCTTCCGCGAAATAGGCAATCGCACCGTCGATGATCTGGCGCTCCCGTGCAGCAGGAACCAGACGCGTTTTAACCGGTATCGCCGCGCCCGACGACTTTGCGCGCGCTGGCTTTTCGGCCGCTCCACCGACTCCCGATTTGCTCACTCGGCCTTGATGCCGTTGTCGGCGACCAGCTTGCTGTATTTGGCATGCTCGGCGGCCATAAAGCTGCGAAAGTCAGCCTGCGTACTGGCCTGCGCCTCGACGCCGAGGCCGTTGAATTTTTCTCTCAAGTCGGGGTCAGCCATGATCTTGACGAGCGCGGCCTGGTAGCTGTCCACCACGGCTTTAGGTGTGCCGGCGGGCAGATAAATTCCCCACCCGTTTTCGGCCACGAGTCCCGCCAAACCGGCTTCGGCAAAAGTGGGAATGTCGGGCGAGAGCTGGGAGCGCTTGCCGCTGGTGCCGAAGCTTAAGCTGCCCGGCCTGGCGCGCGCTGCTGTCAGCAGGTCTTCGAGCGTCTTGTAGGGCGAGGCGGCCGGCACAACCAGAATGTTGGGCCCGGTGGCCGTCAACGCGACGGGGATGAAATCTTTCTCCATTCTGTAGGGCACTTTGGAGATGATCGGGTTGACCGAGGCCGGGCCCAGATTGCCGATGACCAAGGTATAGCCATCAGCAGGCTGGCGCACCGCGTACTCCATGCCGATGGAGCCGGCCGCGCCGGGTTTGCTCTCGACAATGATGGGCTGCGCCCAAAGGTCGCCAAGCTTTTGCGCCATGATGCGCGCCATTAAATCGGAGCTGCCGCCGGCCGGGTAGGTCACTATGAATTTAACGGGCTTGTTGGGGAAGGCAGGTGTTTGGGCCAGCGCGGCCAGAGGGCTCAGGGCAGTGAGCGCGACAGTCACCAGGCCGAGCTGGAACGTCCTGCGAGTGGGCAGATAGGGGCGCATCGGGTGTCTCCTAAAAAATAGTTTTTTGGAAGGATTCGGCCGGTACGAGGCCGCGCGCTAAAAACAGATTATGTGATCACCTGCTAAACAACCATAGTCACTTTCCCGCAGCAGGCTGACGGGCATTCGCCGCCCTTATTCCATTTCCAGATCGATTCGAGAGTAGGCGCGAAGCCGCAGACAGTGCTGTAGCACGGCAAGGCGAAGCAACGACCTATCGGATTGATCTGGAAATGGAATCAGACCTTGCCGCCCTCGCGCAGCCACCACACCGGCAGCTGCGTGCAGTCGGCAGCATCAAGCCCGCTGGCGGCGGCCTGCTCGAAGACTTGCAGCGCCAGCGCGGTGCCGGGCAACTTGACGTGGTTGCGTGCAGCTTCAGCCAGCATGGCACGCAAATCCTTGCGCATGGTCGCCACGTTGACGCTGACCGGCGCCGACGCATCGCCCGACAGCGCCTGCGCGATCATCGGGCCACGCACCTTGAGCATGTTCGGTCCGCCCGAGGTGTCGGCAAATATGTCGATCACGCGCGCCGGGTCCAGCCCCAGCGGCTGCACCAGCGACAGCGCCTCGCCCAGCGTTTGCCAATACACCATCAGCGGCAGGTTGATCGCCAGCTTCATGGTCGCGCCCGCGCCCAGCGGGCCGACGTGTTCAACGCGGCGGCACAGCGTGTCCAACAGTTCACGGGCGCGCGCCAGATCACTTTCGGCACCTCCGACAAAGCCCAGCAACTTGCCCTCGCGCGCTGGCCCGACGCTGCCACCCACCGGACATTCAAGGTAGTCCGCACCGAGAGCCTGCACGCGCGCCCCCGTGGCCTGCTGCGTGGCAGGGCTGACGGTACTCATGTCGATGAATAGCCGCCCCGCGAGCGTTGCCGACATCAAACCCGTGTCGCCGAAATACACAGCGTCAAGCGCGGCATCGTCGGTCAGCATGCTGATGACGATGTCGCATTGCGCAGCGAGATCGCGCGGCGTTTCGGCCCAGCTTGCGCCGAGTTCAAGCAGTGGCGCAGCGCGCTCGGGTGAGCGGTTCCACACCGTCACGCTGTGATCGAGCGAGAGCAGGCGCTTCGCCATGGCGCTGCCCATTTTTCCGGTTCCTGCAATGCCTGCGTGCATGAATGTCTCCAGTCTGATCGGGTTTTGGCCCGCGTTTTCAGCTACCGCTATCGGGTGTCCAAGTTATCATAAGATAAACAAGCAGCTCTGCAAACCCAAGGATTCCCGATGTTCTTCACCTGCGCGCCCACCTGTACCGACCCGTTGCACAAACACGGTCCGGCGCGCTCTGCGGCGGCGACGGTGACAGGCAGCCAGGCCAGGACATCCGCCAAAGTTGTCAAGACCCGCGCCGGCAAATCGAAGGTTGTCGATCTGCATTGCCATTACCTGAATCCCGAAGTCAACGCCAAAACCGCGCACCTGAACCCGGCGCAATACGACCCGACCACGGTTTTCGCCGACGAGCTCACGCGCGAGACCAATGTCAAGCAGATGAAGACACGCGCACCCAAACTGACCGGCGTCACCGAGCGGCTCAAAGACATGGACCGCATGGGTGTCGATATTCAGGCGGTGTGCCCCGCGCCCTAGCACTTTTTCTACTGGACCGAGCCCGACTACGGCGCGGAGCTGGCGCGCGAGGTCAACGAAGGCATCGCAAAAATTGTGGCCGATACGCCCGACCGCTTCGTTGGCCTGGGCTCGGTGCCGCTGCAAAATGCCGAGCTCGTCAAACGCCTGCCCGCCGCATCGCGCAATTTGATCCAGGGTGGCAACGCGGCGCGGTTGCTGAAGATCAAGTTCTAAGTGGCACGCCCCGCCGGGCCGCTTAAATCGGCGAGAACGACACCGATTTAAGCAGCTTGGTTTCCTGCTTTTCGATCACGTCCA
>JANOOO010000116.1:0-3335 GCA_031421375.1 Polaromonas sp. | reverse complement strand
CCGGTGACGCGACCGCCCCCGGCGTCGTCTGCCTGCATTCCAATGCCAGCAGCGCCAGTCAGTGGCGCGGCCTGATCGACCAGCTCGCGCCCGACTTCCACGTCTTCGCACCCGACTCCTACGACTCGGGCCAAAGCCCTTCGTGGCCGTCGGACCGGGTCATCAGCCTGCGCGACGAAGTGGGGCTGATTGAACCCGTGCTGGCCCGCGCCGGCTCGCCCTGCATGCTGGTCGGCCACTCTTACGGCGCAGCCGTTGCGTTGCTCGCGGCGATCACCCACCCAGGCCGCGTCGTCGGGCTCGCGCTGTATGAGCCGACTTTGTTCTCATTGCTGGGCTCAAATTCATCGGCACCGAACGATGCCGATGGTATTTTGGAGACCGTCGCCAGATCGGCCGACGCACTGGACCGGGGCGACTCCGACGCGGCCGCGCGCCATTTCATCGACTACTGGATGGGCGAGGGCGCATGGCAGCGCACCCCGCCTGCGCGCAAGCCGACCATTGAAGCCGCGTGCAAAAACGTGCGGCGCTGGGCTTATGCGCTGACGACTGAGCCCACGCCGCTCGCCGCTTTTGGCGCACTCAAAGTGCCGGTGCTGCTGATGACCGGCCGGCTATCGACCCGTTCCGCAAAAGGCGTCGCGCGGGTGCTCGGTGCTACTCTGGCGCAGGTTGAAGTCGTCGAGTTCGAGCAGCTTGGGCACATGGGGCCGGTCACGCATGCTGACGTGGTGAACCCGGTGATAGCGCGGTTTTTGCGGCGCTGCACTGGCCTTGATTGAGCTTGCTGCGAGGCGGGTTTATGAGGTGTTGACGCGCTCCAACCCGCGGCCACAATAGCCCCTTGCCCGGCGTTTCCTGCCCACAAGGCTTAGCGTGACGTGCTTCCTACGGAATTTTCTACAACCACAGCGAGACCACACCATGCCCGGATTACTCCCCAACGTTGACCCTGACGGTCTGCTCGAATTTTCAGTCGTGTACACCGACCGCTCCCTGAACCACATGTCGCGAAGCTTTCAAGGCGTGATGACGGATATCTCCAGCATGCTCAAAGAGGTGTACAACGCCCACTCGGCCCTGCTGGTGCCCGGCAGTGGCACCTACGGCATGGAAGCCGTGGCGCGCCAGTTTGCCGCTGGCCAGCATGTGATGGTCTTGCGCAACGGCTGGTTCAGCTACCGCTGGAGTCAGATTTTCGACATGGGGCAAATCCCCGCATCGCACACCGTGATGAAAGCGCGCAAAACTGAAGCGGGCGCGCAAGCGCCGTGGCAACCGGCACCGATTGCCGACGTGGTGGCAGCCATCGCCAAAGAAAAGCCCGCACTGGTCTTTGCGCCGCACGTTGAAACCTCCTCCGGCATGATGCTGCCCGACGCCTACCTGCGCGCCGTCGCCGACGCCGTACACGCGGTCGGTGGCCTGTTTGTGCTGGACTGCATCGCCTCCGGCGCGATGTGGGTCGATATGCAAGCCAGCGGCGTCGATCTGGTGATTTCGGCACCGCAAAAAGGCTGGAGCAGCTCACCGTGCTGCGCGATGGTCATGCTCAGCGAGCGCGCCCGCACCGCTATCGATGGCACCACCAGTTCGAGCTTCGCCTGCGACTTGAAGAAGTGGCTGCAGATCATGGAAGCCTACGAAAAGGGCGGCCACGCCTACCACGCCACGCTGCCGACCGACGCCCTCACACGTCTGCGCGCCGTGATGAAAGAGACGCAGGCCTACGGCTTCGCAAAAGTGCGCGGCGAGCAGATGGAACTCGGTCGCAAGGTGCGCGAGTTGTTTGAAAGCCGGGGCTTAAGCAGCGTTGCAGCCGACGGCTTCAAAGCCCCGGGCGTGGTTGTCAGCTACACCACCGACCCCGAGATTCAGTCTGGTAAAAAGTTTTTGAACCAGGGCTTGCAAACCGCCGCCGGCGTGCCGCTGCAATGCGACGAAGGTGCTGATTTCATGAGCTTTCGCGTTGGCCTGTTTGGGCTGGAGAAGTGGCACAACGTTGATCGCAGCGTAGCGCAGCTGGCTGGGGCGCTGGACCGGATTGGTCTGCACGCACCGGTTGCGGAAACCGTTACGGGCTGACTGCCCGATGCCAGGTCGCGGGGGGCACAGCGCGGCTTCCCGTTGCCGATGCAGCTGTGCCCCGATTCGCGCCGGGTTCATACGCTGTTCATCGCGTGACCCAGTTATTCGCCATCGGTCATGCACCGTTGGCACGACGCTATTCCCGTTCGCCCTGACCCTTAGCCGAGCGCAGGGCAGGGTAGGTAAAGCCAGGGTAAGTCAAGCGTACTGAAGGGCTGCACCCCACATCGCCATGCATGTTTCGATACAGAGCATCCATCCCCGTTCCGCCGGGTCAATAAAAGTAAAGCTAATCAAATGAAATGCACCCTCGTAGGCTCCCGTTTTTTCGCCGCATCGGTTTTTGAAGCCCTCCGCAAGGAAGCTGGCATCGAATTTTCTGGCGTCGTGGCCCCCGCTGAAGACGACCGGCTCGCCGTAGCCGCCCGCGCAGCTGGCGTGCCGGTGCATGTGCTTGAGAACCCGCGCACCGTGCCCGGCCACGCCATCCCCGAAGGCACCGATCTCATCATCGCCGCGCACACCCACGCCCGCGTCAGCGACGAAGCGCTGGCACGCGCGCCAATCGGCGGCGTCGGTTATCACCCCTCGCTGTTGCCCCGGCATCGCGGCATTGCGGCGGTTGAATGGACGATTCTTGAAGGCGACCCGATTGCTGGCGGCTCGGTCTATCACCTCGCCGACGGCTGGGACGCCGGCGCCATCGCCGCGCAGGACTGGTGCTTTGTCAAAAAGGGCGAGAGCGCCCGCGAGCTGTGGGAGCGTGCGCTGGCCCCGATGGGCCTGGCTTTGTTAACCCAGGTGGCGCACCACGCCCGCCTGCAGGGCGCGCTGCCCGCGTTCCCGCAAGACACGGCCTTTGCCACCCAGGCCAGGATGATTCGCAAGGCCGTCGTGCTGACCGAAGAAACCTCGCCGGCGAACACATCGCTCGTCGTCTCCATCGTCGGTGCTGATCGCCACGGCATCGTCAGCGCGCTGGCCGAGCGGGCGCAGCGCTACGGTGCCAATTGGGCCGCCAGCCGTCTGACGCGACTCGCCAGTGAATTTGCCGGCACGGTTCACTTTGAAGTGCCACGCGAGAACGCCGACGCACTGGAGGCCGCGCTGCGCGGGCTCGAATCCAGCGGCCTGCAAATCGTCATCGCCCGCAGCGACGGCGCGAAGGTGCCCGACTCGTTTCGCAGTGTCGAGCTGGAGCTGGTCGGCGAAGACCGCGTCGGCATCGTCAGCGGCGTGACGAA
>JANOOO010000115.1:0-13577 GCA_031421375.1 Polaromonas sp. | reverse complement strand
CGCAAACATCTGGCGCACCAGCCGCTCAACCGCAACGCCGAGGTGCTGCCGCTGTTTGCGCGTTTGAGCCAGGCTGAGCAGGACCGGATTTTTGACGGCCACAGCGCACGGCGCATCGTGCTTGCCACCAACGTCGCCGAGACCTCGCTCACGGTGCCGGGCATCCGTTATGTGATTGATGCGGGCACGGCGCGCGTCAAGCGCTACAGCTTTAGAAACAAGGTCGAGCAGTTGCTGGTTGAGCCGATTTCGCAGGCGGCGGCGAACCAGCGCGCCGGGCGCTGCGGCCGCGTGGCCGATGGCATTTGCATCCGGCTGTATGACGAGGCTGATTTTGTTGGCCGGCCACGCTTTACTGACCCGGAGATTCTGCGTAGCTCGCTGGCCGCAGTCATCTTGCGCATGAAGGCGCTGCGCCTGGGAACGATTGAGAGCTTCGCCTTCATCGAGCCGCCGCAAGGCCGTGCGATTGCCGACGGCTACCAGTTGCTGGCCGAGTTGGGCGCGGTCGATGATGACAACGAGCTGACGCCGGTCGGCCACAGCCTGGCCCGGCTGCCACTGGACCCGCGTGTCGGCCGCATGATTCTGGAGGCGAAAGAGTGCGGCGCGCTTGACGAGGTGCTGGTGATTGCGTCGGCACTGAGCGTGCAGGACGTGCGCGACCGACCGATGGACAAGCAGACCCAGGCCGACCAGGCGCATGCGAAGTTTGACGATGAGAAGAGCGAGTTTGTGGGGTATTTGAAGTTGTGGAAGTGGCTGGGGGAGAGTCGGGGCGGGGGAGCTCGAAGTGTGGGGGTCAGAGCCCGATCTACCGAGCCTGCGCCTGACGGCTCCGGCTCCGGTAATCGGGGTCTGACCCACCATTTACATAAACTTTCAAACCGGCAGTATGAGAATCTCCTGCGCGAAAACTTCTTCAACATCCGCCGCGTGCGCGAGTGGCGCGACATTCATTCTCAGCTGATGGCAGTTGTCGGTGAGCAGGGCTGGCACTTGAACACCCAGCCGTCCAGCTACGAGCAATTGCACCGGGCTATGCTGTGCGGCCTGCTCGGCAACATCGGCTGGAAGAGCGATGAGGCAGCGACGAGCTCGGCGCAATCGGACTATCTGGGCGCGCGCGGCATCCGCTTTTACCGCCACCCCGGCGCGCGGCTGAGTAAAAAGCCGGGCCGCTGGATCGTTGCGGCCGAGCTGGTTGAGACCACGCGGCTGTTCGGTCGGGGCATCGCCAACATCGAGCCGCTGTGGGTCGAGCAGGTCGCGGGCCATCTGTTGAAGAAACAGTTGCTTGACCCGCACTGGGAAAAGAAGGCGGCGCAGGTGACGGCGCTGGAGCGGGCCACGCTGTACGGCCTGGTGATCTACAGCGGCCGACGTGTCAATTTCGGGCGGGTCGATCCGGTCACGGCCCGGGAGATATTCATACGCGAGGCCCTCGTCGTCGGCAACTGGGACACCAAGCTGCCGTTTTTACAGGCCAACCTGAAGCTGATCGCGCAGGTGCAGGACCTTGAACACAAGGCGCGTCGGCAGGACGTGCTGGTCGATGAAGAACTGATCTACGCGTTTTACGACCAGCAACTTCCAGCGGGCGTACACAGCGGAGCGAGCTGCGAGCACTGGTACAAAGACGAAGTCAAAAAACAGCCGCAACTGCTGCTGCTGAGCCGCGAAGAGCTGATGCGCCACGAGGCGGCCGGCATCACAACGCAATCTTTTCCCAAAACGCTGCGTCTGGGCGGGGTGGATTGCCTGGTGACTTATCTGCATGAGCCGGGCGAGCCGCGCGACGGCATGACGGTCGATGTGCCGCTGTTCGCGCTGAACCAGGCGGGCGATGAGCGCTGCGAATGGCTGGTTCCCGGCATGCTGAAAGACAAGATTCAGGCGCTGATCAAAACGCTGCACCAGCGCCCGCGCTCGCGCCTGGTGCCACTGCCCGATACCGCCGCGCGCATGGCGGCCGAGCTGCTGCAGCCCGAAAAATTCGGCGCGGGCTCGCTGGTCGATGCGGTCCTCAAACTCGTGCGCGATGCAACCTCGCTCGATATCGCACGCGGCGACATGAAGCTCGACATGCTGGCCCCGCACCTGTTCATGAATTTCCGCGTGGTCGATGAGCATGGCCGGCAGCTGGGCACGGGGCGCAACTTGGGCGCATTGAAGGCCGAACTCGGCTCGCAGGCGCGCGGTGCGTTTCAGGCGCTGGCCGGGCTCAGAACGCGTCCAGGGCCTGAAAATAGCTTCGATTCAGAGAAAAATCGGCTAGAGACCCAGCAGGGACAGGCGCAAGCAGCTCCTGAAAAGATAGCGTCTGGCGCGCGCTCCGCAGCGGTTAAAACGCCGGAGCGCTACACCAGCTGGAGTTTTGGTGAGTTGCCCGAGTTGATGGAGATTGGCAAGGGCACGCAAACGCTCATCGGCTTTCCGGCACTGATTGACCTGAGCGATGCCGTCACCATTGAAGTCTTCGACGAGCCCGATGTTGCAGCCAGCAAACACCGCGCTGGCCTGCGGCGGCTGTTCTCGCTGCAAATCAAAGACGCCCTCAAGTACCTCGAAAAAAACCTGCCGGACCTGCAAAAAACCGGCGCAGCCTACATGCTGGTTGGCCGCGCCGCTGATAACTCAGGTGGCGGCACCATCGAAGCGCTGCGCGAGCAGATCATTGAAGTCGCGCTGGACCGGGCTTTTCTGCAGGAACCGTTGCCAGCCCATGAAGCCGACTTCACGAAGCGCGTGGCCGACGGACGCGGCCGCCTGACATTGATCGCCAGCGAAGTGGCGCGGCTCGCTGCCAGCATTCTGGGTGAATTCGCCACCGCACAGCGCAAGCTCAAAGACACGAAGAACGCGCCAGATGCCGCAGCCGATGCGGCGCAGCAATTGCAGCGTCTGGTACCCAAAAACTTCCTGACAACAACGCCGTGGGCGCAGTTGCAGCACTTCCCGCGCTACCTCAAGGCGGTGACGCTGCGGCTCGACAAATACCGGGCCGACCCAGCGCGCGATGCAGCGCGCCTCGCTGAGCTGCGCCCGCATGAGCAGCGTTTCTGGCGGCTGGTGGCCGAGCGAAAAGGCGTGACTGACGCCAGGCTGCAAGAGCTGCGCTGGTTGATCGAAGAGTTGCGCGTAAGCTTTTTTGCGCAGGAGTTGCGCACACCACAGCCTGTCAGCATCAAGCGGCTTGACAAGCTCTGGCTTCAGGTTAAAGGCTGAAACCCATCACGCAAAAAATGAGGATTCGAACCTGTTGGGTCGAATCCTCATTGCTAATTGCTAATTGCAATGTTGATTTAAATACGGCCCATCAACAGCAAAACCAGCAGCACGACAACGACCAGCCCCAAAATTCCGCTGGGCCCGTAGCCCCAGCTTTGGCTGTGTCCCCAGGTAGGCAAAACACCCACCAGGATCAGGATCAGGACGATCAGCAAGATCATGGAAATTGACATTGAAATACTCCTTGTTGTGTAGGGGAAGCGTTGAACAAGTCCCGCGTGGCGCGCGATCCCCCGGAATCGGGCGGTCTGCTGCGTTGAATTCCTTGTCAATAGCCAGCTATTGACAAGGAATTCGCCTTGCATCCCATCCCGATCCGGGTGCCGCACATCCACGGGGACTTGTTCAGCGCTTCTTGAAAGAAGTATTTGTCTGACGTATAAAAAAACTCGCAGGCTACAGGCGCTTTCCCCCGTCAGGGGTCGCCTACAGTTTGGCCAGGCAGGCTAGCGCGGCACGCAGGGTTTCGTCTTTTTTGGCGAAGCAAAAACGCACCACACGCTGGTCGAAGGCGTCCGCATAAAACGCTGACATCGGGATCGCCGCCACACCGATTTCGGTCGTCAGCCACTTGCAAAATTCTGCCTCGCTGAGGTCGCTGATCTGCGAGATATCAGCACACTGAAAGTAGCTGCCCTCGCTCGGCAGCAGTTTGAAGCGCGTGGCGGCCAGGCCGTCCCGAAACAGGTCGCGCTTGCGCTGGTAGAAGGCCGGTAGATCGAGATAGGCCGAGCGCTTGTCCATATAGGCAGCCAGACCGTATTGAACTGGCGTGTTAACGGTGAAGACGTTGAACTGATGCACCTTGCGAAACTCGGCCGACATCGCCCTGGGGGCTGCCACGAAGCCGACCTTCCAGCCGGTCACGTGGTAAGTCTTGCCGAAGCTGCTCACGATGAAAGCACGCGCCGCAAGGCCGGGAAAGCGCGACGCGCTCTGGTGCGTGCGGCCAGTGTCAGCATCGAACACCATGTGCTCATAAACCTCATCGCTGATCAGCAAAACGTCGGTCGGCGCCAGGATGTCCTGCAGGCGCAGCATCTCAAAAGCTGTCCACACTGTGGCGCTGGGGTTGTGCGGCGAGTTGATGATGATGGCGCGCGTTTTTGGCGTGATGGCGGCGGCGATTTTGTCGAAGTCGGGGCGAAAGGTGCCGGGTGTCAAAGGCACGCGAACCACGACGCCACCGGCCAGTTCGATGTTGGGCACGTAGCTGTCATAACAGGGCTCCAGAACGATGACTTCATCGCCCGCATGCACCACGGCCAAAACCGCCGTGATGATGCCCTGCGTGGCACCGGCGGTGACGGTAATCTCGCTGGCGGCGTCGTAGCGCCGGCCATGCAGCGCAGCGATCTTGGCGGAGATGGCTTCGCGCAACACCGGCACGCCGGTCATGGGCGGATACTGATTGAAGCCTTGCGTCATGGCGTGCGTGACAGCGGCGATCAGTTCCGGGTCGCAGTCAAAGTCGGGAAAGCCTTGCCCGAGATTAACCGCGCGATGCTCCGTCGCCAGGCCAGACATGACCGTAAAAATCGTGGTGCCGACGGTCGGCAGCTTGGTCGTGAGTGCAGGCGTGCGCTCGATAGTGTTGGCAAGGTCCATGGCGTCGCTGTTCATACTTCGTAGTCGTTGATGCGGCCGGTCATGGCCTTGGTGATCAGGTTGCGGTCAAGTTTGTCGCTGACGAGTTCGGCAAACTTATAAACAAAGTTGCGCAGATACGCACCGCGTTTGAAGGCCACCCGCGCCACGTTCATGCCAAACAGCCGACCCGCCGGCAGGGCAATCAGGTCGCTGTTGGTGCCGTCGTCTTTGAGTGCCATCTCGGCGACGATGCCGACCCCCAGACCAAGCCGCACATAGGTTTTGATCACGTCGGAATCTATGGCTTCGAGCGCAATGCGCGGTTGCAGCTTTTCGGCAGCGAAGGCGCTGTCAATACGGGTACGGCCGGTGAAAGACGGGTGATAAGTGATCAGCGGTTCAAGCGCCAGGTCCTGCAGCGACGGTGCCGGGTTTTTCGCCAGCGGATGGTCCACCGGCATCACCAGCATGTGTTGCCATTCGTAGCAGGGCAGCGTCACCAGCTCGCTGTAGTGCGTCAGCGATTCGGTGGCAATGCCGATCTCGGCGACCTCGTCGATCAGCATGCGCGCGACCTGCTCGGGCGAGCCTTGGTGCAGGCTGACATTAACCTTGGGAAAGGCTTCACGCAATTTGGCGATTGGCTGCGGCAGCACGTACCTGGCCTGCGTGTGCGTGGTAGCTATTGACAGCGTGCCGCTGTCCTGCGCGGAGAACTGCTCGCCGATGCGGCGCAGGTTGCCGACTTCGCGCATGATGAGCTCGATGCTTTTGAGCACATGCTCGCCGGGCTCGGTGACGCGCTTGAGGCGCTTGCCGTGGCGCGAGAAAATCTCAACGCCCAGCTCTTCTTCAAGCTCGATGATGGCTTTGGACACACCGGGTTGCGAGGTGTGCAGTGCCTTGGCGGTCTCGGTCAGATTCAGGTTGCGGCGAACCGCTTCTTGAACAAAACGAAATTGGTGAAGGTTCATATCGCGCAGTCAAAAATGAGTTCAGAGAATTATGAAGGCGGGTGATGCGGGCCTGCAGATCAGGCGGGCGAACCGGAAACGGCGATCCCGGCCATCAGCGACACCAGCGCGTCGTGCTCTCCAGCTGCGGGCAGCAGCTCGAAGGTGACGGCCGGGTGCGCGCTTCGCAGTTCGGCCATCAACACGGGCAAGTCCTCCCGGGCGTGCTTGCCGACGCCAAAAAACACCGGGAATACCGTGATGTGCCTGACGCCGGAAGCAACCAGTTCGGCGCTTGCTGCGCCTAGCGAAGGCTCGCAGAGTTCCAAGAAGGCGCAGCGCACCGGGCGATCAGCATGACGCGTGCGAATCGTGGCAGCCACGGCGTCGAGCGGGGCGCGCCACTGCGGGTCGCGTGAACCATGCGCAAACAGCACGATCGCTCTGCCGTTGCTGGAAACCGGTGTGCTGAGCACGCTGCTCATCGCCGAAGCACCAGCCAGCCGAATGCGCCGAGCGACACAGCCATGTACAGCAAACCGGGTGTCGCTGCGGCCAGCCAGGGCTGCCAGCTGCGGAGATTGCCGATGTAGCCAAAAACGTTGTTGAGCATGAAAAAGCTGATGCCGATCATGACGCCAGCAAACACATAGCCTGCAATGCCGCTGGTGCGGAAATGCAGGTAGGCAAAGGGCAGGGCCAGCATCACCATGACGATGCAGCTCAGCGGGTAAAAAACTTTTTTCCAGAACGCGATTTCATAGCGCTGCGCGCTCTGGCCGTTGGCGTCCAGGTGTCGAACATAGTTGAAGAGGTCAAGCGTGGCCATGCGCTCGGGCTTGAGCAGTGCGACCGACACCGTCTCGGCGCTGATGGAATTGCGCCACTCGAAAGTCGGCAACAGCATGCGCCGGACATGGGCTTGAGGGGCGACCTTGGCGCCGGCAAGGCCGCTGGCTGAAGAATCACTTTGGGGGAAGTCGAACTCGACCCGTTCGGCTTTCTCAAGCGTCCAGCTGTCCCCGCTGGAGAACGTCGCCAGCGGCGAGCGCGTGGTTGAAAGCGCACGCCCCTGGTTGTCAAACTCAAAAATCTGCACGCCTTGCATGGCGTTTTCGGGCGTCAGTGACTTGACGTTGACGACATAGCTGGTGTAAGTCTGCTTTTCTTTCAGCCAGGCACCGGTTTGCCCGACAGTCAAGCTACCGAGGTAGCGCGCCTTGAGCAATTGCGAGGCGCGGTCGCTCGCAGGCGCGATGTAATCGCCGACCGCAAAGCTCAACACGACAAACATGGCCCCCAAACCCAGCAGCAGCCGCAGCGCACGCCAAGGCCCCAAGCCGCTGGTTCGCAATATGGTGAATTCAGAGCTTTGGGCCAGTCTTGCCATCACGAAAATAGTGCCGATCAAGACCGAGATCGGCAGCAATTCATAAATGTGGCTGGGCATTAACAAGACCACATAAAGCAGCGCATGCCGAATCTTGTAAACCTCAGCCGTCGCGCCGGCCAGTCCATTGCCTCGGCCCAGGTTTTGCAGCTCATCGACCAGATCAAAGAACAAAAACAGCGACAAAAAGCCGAGCATGACCAGCGCAATGGCGCGCAATACCTCGCCATAAATCAGGTGGCGGATGGTCTTCACAGCAGACTGCTTTCACGCAGCGGCAGCGCGTGCAAATTGCGGCGCTCTTGCGCAGTACGTCGAATCTGCCAGTTTGAATTGCGTTTGAAAAGCCAGGCCAGCGTCAGGGTCAGCACGCCGCCGTGCAGGGCCACCAGCAGGGTGCTGAAACTGACGAGTCCGGCAAAAATCCAGGTTTGCCCGAGGTTCAGCAGGTTGTTGTAAACCACGAAAGAAAGCAATACAAAAATCAGGTTGCCACTGCGCCCGGCGCGCGGGTTGACGCTGGCCAGCGCCAGCGCCAGCACCACGCAATTAATGGCAGTCAGGGCCAGGCCCAGTCGCCAGGCCAGCTCGCTCAGGTTCCATAAGGTCGGGTCACGGATCAGACTGAGCGTTGAGAGAAGTTTGGCTTGCGGCGCATCGGGGCTGGACGCGTCCGACGAGTTGACACGCGTGCCGTACTGCTCGAATTCACTGATTTTGAGGGCCGAGCTGCCGCTGGAGCTTTCAAGGCGCTGCCCGCCTTCAAGCATTAAAAACTGGGAGCCCGAGATGACTTCAACGCGACCGGCACGGGCAGTGGTGATTGCGCTTTTAGCGTTTTCGGTGGACGCAATGAAGACGTTGTTGCCGGTGCGCTCGCCGGTTTGTTCGCGATCCACGAAGAACACCCGGCTGCCGTTTGACGACTCCTGAAACTGCCCAGGTGCAACCCGGTCAATGTCGCCGCGCTGCTCGTAGCGTTGGCGCATCTCGTCAGTTTGGCGATTGGCCCAGGGCCAAACCAGCAGTGACATCAGCGCCGTTACGACCAAAATGGGCCAGGCGAAGCGAAACAGCGGCCGCAAAAAACCAATCAGGCTTTGTCCACTGGTGAACCAGACCACCATTTCGCTGTCTCGGTACATGCGCGACAGCGTGCTCACCATCGCAACGAACAGCGACAGCGTCAGCAGCGTGGGAAGCCGCCCCAGCGCGGAGTAAGCCATGAACACCACGATATCCTGTGGATTGATCGATCCGCGCGAGGCCTGGGCCAGCGTGCGAATCAGCACGATGGTCATCACGATGGTGATCAGCACGACCAGCGTGGCACCGAAACTGCGTGCCAGCTCTTTGCGGATGGAGGATTGGAATAACATTGTCTGAAGAACTTGCCGCGCTTTGATTTAACTCTCGCCGATTGTCACTTGTCACTTGTCACTTGCCCGCATCTAAATAATTATGGACTTTGAACTTAAAACACTTCCGCTCAATGAAATTCATACCGAGGTTTGCGATGCGCTGATTATTTTGGTGGGCACCGAGTTCAAGCCTGGCTCGGCCTTCGCGGGTGGGCTGGTCGCCAGCGCTCTCGCCAGCAACGACCTGGAGACCAAGGCGGGCTGCCTGCTTTCAGCCTACCGACTGGCGGGGGTTGGCGCTCGGCGTGTCCTCATGGTGGGCGTCGGCGACGGTGCGCCTCGCCACATTCGCACCGGGGTCACCGCGGCGGTCAGCTCGCTCAAGGGAACGAACATGCAGCGTGTAACGCTGTGCCTGAGCGGCCTGACTCATTCGCTGCCTCAGGCCCTGCGAGTGGCAATTGCAGCTTGCGGCGAAGCCGGCTACGTCTATGACACCACCAAGGCAAGGGCCGACGGCGCGAAGAGCGGCGTGCGGCACGTCACGCTCGGTGTACCGTCGGGCCCTGACGTGCAGAGTGATTTTCACCGAGCCACCGCGCTGCTCAAAGGGGTAGAACTGGCCAAGGAATGGGGCAATCGGCCGTCCAATCACGCGACCCCGGCCAAACTGGCTGCCGCGGCCAGAGAACTAGGCCGCTTGCCTGGAATCAAGGTTGAAGTACTGGGGCCGAAAGAGGTTTCAGAGCTGAAAATGGGTGCGTTGACGGCGGTGGCGAAAGGCTCCAGCGAGCCGCTGCGTTTCATCGTTCTGCACTACCGTGGCGCATCGAAATCCACCGCGCCGCAGGTGTTAATCGGCAAGGGAATCACCTTTGATACTGGTGGAATCTCCATTAAGTCGGCTGCCGAGATGGACGAGATGAAATTCGACATGTGCGGCGCGGCCAGCGTGCTCGGCACCTTCCGGGCGCTGGCTGAATTGAGGCCCGCCATCAACGTCGTCGGGCTCATTCCTGCCTGCGAGAACATGCCTGACGGCAACGCCATTAAACCGGGTGATGTGGTCACCAGCATGAGTGGCCAGACCATCGAGATTTTGAACACCGACGCAGAAGGGCGGCTCGTGCTGTGCGACGCCATGACCTATGCCGAGCGCTTCAAGCCCGCCGCCGTGATTGACATTGCCACTTTGACCGGCGCCTGCGTGGTGGCGCTGGGCGGCGTGCGCAGCGGTCTTTTTTCAAACGACGACGTGCTGGCAGCTTCTCTGCTGGCAGCTGGCGAAAACGCGCAAGACCTGTGCTGGCGCATGCCGCTCGACGACGAGTACGCAGAAGGGCTCAAAACTAATTTTGCTGACGTGGCGAACATTGCAGGGCGAGCCGGCGGTGCTGTGACGGCTGCCAAATTTCTGCAACGCTTTGCCAGCCGCTTCACGTGGGCGCATCTCGATATCGCCGGGACGGCCTGGAAGAGTGGCAGTGCCAAAGGCGCGACCGGCCGACCGGTTGGCCTGCTGGTCGAATACCTGCTTGCCAAGGTCGGCAAGTCACCGATCGCACCCGTGTCAATGCCGACGCCAACGCCCACGCCAACGCCAAAGCGTAAGGCAGCTCGCAAACCCGCTGCGAAATGACGCTGATCGAATTTCATTCAGGCGCTGCAGACAAGCTCGGCTACACCTGCCGGCTTCTCAGAAAAGCCTGCGCCAGCGGTAAAACCGTGCTGGTTACGGGCGAGTCCGAAGTTGTTGATGCGCTGGACCCGTTGCTATGGCGCTTTTCAGCGAGCAGCTTCGTCGCGCACTGCCGCGTGTCGGCCCCACTCGCCACGCTGCAGGCGTCGCCCGTTGTACTCGCCACGCCCGAGGAAGCAACCGGTCTGGAGAAAGACGTGCTGGTCAATATTGGTCAGGGCTTGCCTGCGGGGTTTGAGCGCTTTGCGCGCCTGATTGAGGTTGTCGGTAGCCAGCGCTCCGACATTTTGGCCGGGCGGGCGCGCTGGAAAAGTTATCTGCAGCTGGGTTACTCGCCCACGCAAAAGGCAGTGGGCGAGTTGGTGGGACCAGCATGAACAAGCCGCCTCGCTTTGTGCCCACTTTGACTGAAGTCGTGCAGGGTTCAGAACAAGCTGAGCCTTCGGGCGAGCCAGGCAGAGGCATCGACACCGACGCAGTTCAACTTGCGCTTGTGCAGAGAATTCTCCAGCGGGTGGACGTGACGCTTGAAAGGCGGCTGCGCGAAGCCGTCGGTGAGCTGATTCTGGAGCACACCCACAATCTTGCCCCGCTGCTGCGAGTGCAAATCGAAAATACAGTCCGCGAAGCGGTCAGCCTGGCGCTGGCACAAGAAGCTCGCCAGGCAGGCGGTTCGCAATGAGCAGGTTTTTGGGGGATCAATGTTCCCCCGTCGTTAGGGCGCTTGCTCTGGTGCAGGCTCAAAAATTACGTTATGTTGTGGCCCGTTGGGTCAAAATCGTGCTCTCAACTTTTAACGGTAATTTCCAAAACGGAGTGAATTTATGCAAATGAAATGGACTGCGGTCGCCCTGGCCACCATGTTGGTAGCCGCCTGCGGTAAAAAAGAACCCGCTGCACCCGCGACCCCCGCTGCGCCGACAGCCGCAACACCGGCTCCTGCCGCAGCCCCCGCTGCCGACGCCATGGTGGTACGAATCGGCCATGTGGCTCCTGTCTCTGGTGCGCAGGCGCATTACGGCAAAGACAATGAAAATGGCGTGCGCATGGCCATTGAAGACCTGAACAAGGCCGGCACCGAGATCGACGGCAAAAAAGTCAAGTTTGAAATCGTCGCTGAAGACGACGCAGCCGATCCCAAGCAGGGCACCGCTGCCGCGCAAAAACTGTGCGATGCCAAAGTCGCGGGCGTCGTGGGTCACCTGAATTCAGGCACCACCATTCCCGCATCCAAGGTTTATAACGACTGCGGCATTCCCCACGTCACGGGCGCGGCAACCAACCCCGACCTTACCAAGCCCGGCTACAAAACCACCTACCGCATCATTGCCAACGACCTGGCACTCGGCGCGGGCCTGGCGTTTTACGCGGCCGACGAACTGAAGCTGAAAAGCGTCGCCATCATTGATGACCGCACTGCCTACGGTCAGGGCGTGGCTGACATCTTCAAGAAAACCGCCAAGGAAAAAGGCATGACCGTTGTGGACGAACAGTTCACGACCGACAAGGCCACTGACTTCATGGCCATTTTGACCGCAGTCAAAGCCAAGAAGCCCGACGCGATTTTCTTCGGCGGCATGGATCCACAAGCCGGCCCGATGCTGCGCCAGATGGAGCAACTCGGCATGGGTAACGTCAAGTACTTTGGCGGCGACGGCATCTGCACCTCCGAGATCGCCAAACTCGCAGCGGGTGCAAAAACGCTGACCAACGTGATCTGCGCCGAAGGCGGCGCGTCGCTGGCCAAAATGCCGGGCGGCGAGGCCTGGAAGAAACGTTACGACGAGAAGTACCCGAACCAGTTCCAGGTGTACAGCCCGTACACCTACGACGCCACCTTCGTGCTGGTCGATGCGATGAAGCGCGCCAAATCGACCGATCCGAAGGTTTACACGCCCGAGCTGATCAAGACCAGCTTCAAAGGCATCACCACGACGATTGAATTCGAGCCGACTGGCGAGTTGAAGAACCCGGCCATCACGCTGTACCAGTATGTGGACGGCAAGAAGTCTGCGCTGACCAAGTAAGCGCGCAACTAGAGGCACAAAAAAAGCCACCGCAAGGTGGCTTTTTTAATGCTATGGTGTCTCACGCCCTCCACCAAATGAGGGTAACTTTAAAGTGAATTTACATGGCGAATCAACCTACCCCAAACCTTCCGAGTAAAACGCCGAACCCTTCGGGTGGCGGTCGCGGGAATGCTCCGGCAAAAAAATAGCAAGGTATCGAGACACAAACAAAAAAAGCCACCGCAAGGTGGCTTTTTTCATGGGCTTTGGAGCCGACCGGTCGATGGAGACGACCGAAAATTGGCGGAAGAGGCGGGATTCGAACCCGCGGTAGGTTTAACCCTACGCACGCTTTCCAGGCGTGTGACTTAAACCGCTCATCCACCCTTCCGCAAAGCCTTCGATTGTAGCAGCGCAAAAACGCTTGTTAGTGATGTGCGTTGTGAAACCGGTGTTTTTCAAGCTGGGCTTGGGTCACGAAGTCCAGCGCCCTGACATGGGTGGACTCCAGTACCACCGGCGGCGCAGCACCGGCTTCCAGTGCCTCGCGCCAGCGGTTGGCGCACAGGCACCAGCGGTCGCCCGGCTGGAGTCCGGGAAATCGGTATTCTGGTTGGGGCGTGACCAAGTCGTTACCGCGTTTTTCCGAGAACGCCAGAAAATCAGAGGTCACCCGGACGCAGACCAGATGCGAGCCGAGGTCGGATGCGTCGGTGTTGCAGCAGCCGTCGCGGAAATAACCAGTCAACGGATCGTAGGAACAAGGGACCAGATCGGTGCCCAACACGTTTTTGGCGGTCATGTTATTTACCAGGAGCTACCACGTGCGCTGCGCAGGGTCACCCCAAGCGAGCACAGCCCCCTCGGGGGCAGCGCAGTACACGAAGTGACAAGCGTGGGGGCCACAGTTAAGCCGCCTTGCTGGACTGCACCATTTTCATGGCCGAGGTGATCAGTGCCGCGACTTCCGTCATGTTGCTGGGCACGATCAGCGTGGTCGTGGCGTTGGCTGCGACGCGTGAATAGGCTTCCACGGCTTTTTCGGCGACTTTGAGCTGCACCGCCAGCTCACCGCCTGGCTGCCTGATGGCCGCTGCGACGCGCTCAATCGCCTGAGCCGTTGCGTCCGCTACGGTGGTAATGGCCGTCGCCTCGCCTTGCGCATTGTTGATCGCAGCCAGTTTTTCACCTTCGGATCGGGCGATGAAGGCTTCGCGTTCGCCGGTGGCAATATTGATCTGCTCCTGACGACGGCCTTCCGAGGCGGCAATCAGTGCGCGTTTT
>JANOOO010000114.1:0-1793 GCA_031421375.1 Polaromonas sp. | reverse complement strand
CAACGCCATGACCGGCATCGCCAATGCCCACGTGGCGAGGGCCTCCGTCATGGTGCTGTCGGGCACGCCCCCGCAGTACCAGGAGAACCGGGGTGCGCTGCAGGACATGATGCATACCGAATTCGTCCGGCCGGTGACGCGTTATGCGCGTACCGTGCGCAATGCCGACCTGGTGCTGCAGGAGCTGGACGAGGCGATGGCTCGCGCCTCGGGGCAGGGCGGCGAACCGGGGCCTGTGTACCTCGATTTCCCCGTCGATACCTTGCGCGCCGCTGTGTCGCCTGCAGTTCAGTTGCCCGAGTACTTTCTTCCGCGCCCGGCTGCACGGCTCACGCCCGACGCAGGCGCGGTAGCGCAGGCAGTTGAACTTCTGTGGAGCGCGAAGCGGCCGCTGGTGATTACCGGACGGGGCGCGCGCGGAGCGGGCTCAGCGCTGCGCGAGTTGCTTGATCGCACCGGAGCCCTCTACCTGGACACGGGCGAAAGCCGCGGCCTGGTGCAGGAAGACCACCCATCGGTCGTGGCTGCCATGCGCGGCTCAGTCATGGGCGATGCCGATCTGGTTATCACCATCGGGCGCAAGCTCGATTTCCAGCTGGCATACGGGTCGCCCGCAGTGTTCGGTTCTGCGCGCTTCCTGCGCATTGCCGACACGGCCGGCGAGCTGCGGGACAACCGCCGCGGCGTGGTCGAGTTGCTGGGCACGCCTGCAGCCGCCATCGATGCCATGCTGGCAGTCGCCGGCACGCGGCCCTCGTCGGTTGACGCTGCCTGGGCAGGCCGCTATCGCAAAGACCACCTGGCCCGCGCGCAAAAGCTGGCCATTTCAATGAAGAACGCGCCCGCCGGAAGCGATGGGCTGATGCATCCAAACCGGCTGATCGCCGCATTAAAAGACGCGTTGCCGCCTGATGCTGTTGTGGTGGCCGATGGCGGCGATTTTCTGAGCTTCGCCCGGGTTGGCCTGTCTCCGACCACCTACCTCGACCCGGGTCCCCTGGGCTGCATTGGCGTGGGAACGCCCTTCGGTATCGCAGCAAGCCTGGCCTGCCCGGGACGAGTCGTGCTTGTCGCCACCGGCGACGGGGCATTCGGCTTTAACGCGATGGAGATCGACACCGCTGCCCGGCACAAGGCGCCGGTATTGATAGTCGTGGCAAACAATGGCTCCTGGGCGATCGAGGTGCGCGACCAGCAAGAGACCCACGGGAAGGTGGTGGGCACGCGGCTGCAGTTTTCAGACTACGCTGCCATGGCACGGGCCTTTGGAGTCCACGGCGAACGTGTGGAAAAAGAGAGCGATCTTCCCGCTGCGATCCAACGCGCGCTTCACAACCTGCCCGCCGTGCTCGACGTTCTGGTTACGCCGGAGGCTGTGTCCTCCGACGCCAAGTCGGGACTTGCGTGGGTACCCGACCTGCAGGCGCTTGAGGTGTGGGACACCGCCGAGTCCCAGTGGCGCGCAAAAGTCGATTGAGAGACCCTGCACAGTCGATTGCCCGGCTGTCCGAGGCACGCCTCCAATCGCGGCCTTGGCGCACCAGCCGAAGCCAGCCGAAGCCAGCCGCAGCCGCCCGTTCAAGTCGTGACGGCTTCTTGTGAATCGATCAGCCGCGAAAGCACGAAATCGGCTGCACGCGTGATGTGTTCATGTGCCAGCGTCTCCGCCCGCTTGCCAGCACCGCTGGCAATGGCGTCGAGGATGGCCACATGCTCGTCCCAGACGTCGCGCGGCTTTTCGTCGCGCAGCAACACCTGCCCCATCACCTGCTGCATGCAAATCAAATGTGGGC
>JANOOO010000113.1:0-3540 GCA_031421375.1 Polaromonas sp. | reverse complement strand
ATCAGCCAGGGCTGGCGTATCAAGCTCAATTCGGTTCGCATCGGCGACGTCGAGGTGTTCGATGTCGATGCTGTCGTCACGCCGCAGCCCATGCCTTTCATGCTGCTGGGCAACAGTTTTCTGTCGCGCTTTCAAATGCGCCGCGAAAACAATTTGATGACGCTCGACAAGCGCTATTGAAGCGCCGCGCAACGGAGGTTTGAAGCGTGGTGCCGCTGGTCCGTCCCACCCCGTCGCTACACATTTCGTAGCTACTTGCGCCCGTACATAAAGGGCCGGTAGCCGATTTGATTCTCAACGGTGACCTGTTTTGCCGCCTGTCCGTCCCGGCGCAGGCTGTTTGGCCCCGCCGATTTTCGACTCACGCCCCTGCAGCAAACGGGCGATGTTTTCACGGTGGCGGTACAGCAGCAACACGCTGATCGCGATCAAGGCCATCAGGATGTATTTGTCGGCATACCAGGCGGTGCGGTCGCCGAACAGGTAGTAAAGCGGTGCGAAGGCTGCAGCGGCCAGTGCGGCCAGCGACGAGTAGCGCGAAAAGAATGCCACGATCAGCCAGGTCGCAATCGTCGCCAGTCCCAAAATCCAGTTGATGCCGAGCAGCATGCCCGCTGCCGTGGCCACACCCTTGCCGCCCTTGAAGCCGAAGAACACCGGATACAAATGGCCCAAAAACGCGGCCAGCGCGACGCAGGCGACGGTGCCATCGCCCAGGCCGAACTCGCCACCCCAGCCTTTGACCAGAACCACCGGCAGCCAGCCTTTGAGCGTATCGAGAAACAACGTGATGCCCGCAGCCAGCTTGTTGCCCGAGCGCAGCACATTGGTTGCACCGGGGTTGTGGCTGCCGTAGCTGCGCGGGTCGGCCATGCCCATGGCGCGGCTGACGATCACGCCGAACGACAGCGAGCCCAGAAAATAAGCCAGCAAGGTAGCCGTGGCCGCATAGGCGTAGATCAAGATTGCCTCCTTTTATTGTGGTGTTCGCGCCAGCGTGTTGCTGTTGCTCACTCGGCCAGCGCGCAATGGACGGGCGTTGCGCCCAGCAGTAAAACGCACGCCGCCGGGTCGATGCCGACCAGATAGCCGCGCCGTCCGCCGTTGATCGCGATTTTAGGCAAAGCCAAAATGCCAGCCTCGATAAACACCGGCATCTTCTTTCGCGTGCCGAACGGCGAAGTGCCGCCGACGAGGTAGCCACTGTGGCGGGTGGCCAAATCGGGCGTGCAAGGCTCGACTGATTTCGCGCCGATCTGCCGCGCCAGGTTTTTCGTCGAGACCTTGCGGTTGCCGTGCATCAACACCAGCAGCGGCCGCGCGTCCTGGTCCTGCATCACCAGTGTCTTGACGACCGTGAACGGGTCCAGCCCCAGCACGGCTGCGCTGTGCTGCGCCCCGCCGTGGTCGAGGTACTCGTAAGGGTGCTCGGTGAAAGCGATGTGGTTCGCACGCAGGCACTGCGTCGCCGGGGTCTCACTGACATGCGCTTTTTTCGTTGTCATGGTCGCCGGGGTTTGCCCGCTCCTATAAGCCCACCCGGAAAATCAGCGGCCATGTACCCCACCGTTCCTGATGCCGAGTCTCGCCACACTGCGCCTAAAGCGCCGGATCTCGCATGTCCCAGCGAATTTTGTCGATCTCGGTCAGCACGTCTTTTGAAAGCCGGGTGCCGAAGGCGTCGATGTTTTCATCGAGTTGCGCGAGCGAGGTCACGCCGATGATGGTGCTTGCGACCTGCCATTTGGTGTAGCAAAAAGCCAGCGCCATCTGCGTCGGGCTCATGCCGTGGTCGCGCGCCAGCGCGTTGTAGCGGCGCGCAGCGGCCAGTGCCTCGGGCCGACCCCAGCGCTGCTTGCGCACCGACTCAAATTTGGCGATGCGGCCTTCTTTTGGTGCTTCGGCCCCGACGATGCCCGAGGCATCGTACTTGCCGGTCAGCAATCCAAAGCCCAGCGGTGAATAGGCCAGCAGCGAAACGTTCAGCCGGTGCATGGTTTCATCGAGCCCGTTTTCGACGGTGCGGTTGACCAGGCAATACGGGTTTTGCACGCTCGCAACACGCGGCAGGCCGTGCTGCTCGGCGAGCCGCACAAACTCATGCACGCCGTAGGGTGTTTCGTTCGACAAGCCAATGGCGCGGATTTTTCCCGCCTTGACCAGGCCGGCCAGTGCTTCGAGCTGGGCGTGGATGCTCGTGCTCGAACGTTCGGCGTCAGGCGTGTAGTAAAGCACGCCGAAGGCCGGCACATGGCGCTCGGGCCAGTGAATCTGATACAGGTCAATCACGTCAGTCTGCAGGCGCTTGAGGCTGGCGTTGCACGAGTCAGCAATGTCTTGCGGCGTCATGCCGCCGCCAGCGCGCAACCAGGGCATGGCGCGCGCCGGGCCTGCTACCTTGGTCGCCAGCACCAACTGCCTGCGCGCCGACGGGTGTTTCGCCAGCCAGTTGCCGATGATGGTTTCGGTTGCGCCACAGGTCTCAAGGCGGGCTGGCACTGAATACATCTCGGCCGTGTCGATGAAGTTGACGCCGCGTGCGAGCGAGCGGTCGAGGATGGCGTGCGATTCGGCCTCGCCAACTTGCTCGCCAAAAGTCATGGTGCCCAGGCAGATGGGCGTGACGCGCAGATCGCTGGTTCCGAGTTGAATTTGGTTCATGAAAAAAAATGGATTGACGGAAGCGGCGCGAGAAATGCACCAGGAGGCATGAGGCATGAGGCATGAGGCGTGCCTTGCTGGCTGGGCCTCGCCAGTTTGAAGCACGATCAGTTTAAGGCTTTCAATCGGGTCAGCGGATCAGTCAGGCAGCCACTTCAAACGACCGCAGAACGCGCCACTTGATTACAACTCGAAACCAGGGGAACGCGTAAGGTCAAGCTGGCTTGTCAATCGGCAATTGCAGCCGCGCGTTGAACCGGAGTCAACGTTTTCATTTTCGTTTTAATTTTTATTCGTACTGGAGAAATTCACATGAAACCCATCGCTCAAACCTTGAGCTGTATCGCCCTCGCCGCAGGCGTGCTGTCAGGCTGCGCCAACATGACCGAGACCCAGCAGGGCACGGCCAAGGGTGCTGGCATCGGCGCGGTTGCAGGCGCGGTGATTGGCGCTGCAACCGGCGGCTCGCGCGGTGCGGCAACCGGCGCGGCGCTCGGCGGCGCGGTCGGTGCGGGCGGTGGCTACATCTGGTCCAAACGCATGCAGGACCAAAAGGCCGCGATGGAGCGCGCCACCGTCGGCACAGGCGTGGCAGTCAGCCAGACGCAGGACAACCGGCTCAAGCTCGACATTCCGAGCGACGTGTCATTCGACGTCGGCCGGGCTGCGATCAAGCCGAACTTTGCGCCCATCCTCAATCAGTTCGCTACCAGCCTGACGCAAAACGCGGTCACCACCGTGACCATCATCGGCCACACCGACAACACCGGCTCCGACGCGATCAACAACCCGCTGTCAATTGACCGGGCCGACGCGGCGCGTGACTACCTGGTCAGCCGCGGCGTGGCGCGCACCCGCTTTTCGACCGACGGGCGCGGC
>JANOOO010000112.1:0-3735 GCA_031421375.1 Polaromonas sp. | reverse complement strand
GCTGCGCTCTGGTCGCGCAGGCTGGCCCAGAACGCCTGCGTCTCGGCTACTGCGTGATGCGGCATCACCTCGCCGCCCATCAGCTTGCGCGCCGCAGCCACGGCAGCGACTGCGCCGCGCAGCCGCACCCAGAGCCGGCCGCCTTCCCAGTACGAGGCATTGACCGGCAGCGGCAACGCGCCCCAGCCGTTCAATTGTTTAATCGCAGCGGCTTCATCAAAGTCAAACACCAGCGTGGCCTCGGCCGGGGGAACGGGCAGCACCTTCAGCGAGACTTCGAGCAGCACGCCGAGCGTCCCCATCGCGCCGACCATCAGCCGCGACACGTCATAGCCCGCGACGTTTTTCATCACCTGCCCACCGAAGGTCAGCATCTCGGCCTTGCCATTGACCATGACCACGCCCAGCACGTAGTCGCGCACCGCACCGACGCTGGCACGTGCCGGGCCGCTGAGCCCGCTGGCGACCATGCCGCCCACCGTGCCGCCGCCCATACCGACGAAATGGGGCGGTTCAAACGGCAGGCATTGGCCTTGCGTGGCCAGCAGCGCTTCCAGCTCGGCGAGTGGCGTGCCAGCGCGCGCGGTGACGACCAGCTCGCTCGGCTGGTAGCTGGTGACGCCGGTCAGCTCGCCCAGATTGAGCAAGTCGCCGACTGGCGCGCCGCCATAAAAATCCTTGCTGCCCGCGCCGCGAATGCGCAGCCGCGTGCCCGCTGCTGCGGCGGCTTTGACGCGATCAATGATGCCGGCTGCGACCGGGGAAGCGCTCAATGAGGGCAAGGGTGAAGTGGGCGAAGCAGCGGGCGGGCCTGATGGGGCCGCAGTCGGGGTGTCAAAAGCCATGACGGGATGTTAAGCCGCCTGCTCTTTCCATGCTTTGACTTTTCCGGGAGACAGCCCTGCGAATTTCGCAGGGTACGGCAGGCACGCCAGTCGCAGTCGCTATTAAATCAGGAGCTGCTTGCGCCCGGTGGTATTGGATTGGCAGCGGTTTTTATTCAAAAGTTCGGCTGATTTTGTGCTTGCTGCCCGCTGCGCGGCATCGCGGCGAGGTGGACCAAAACTACGCAGAGCGCGGGACTGGCGGGTGTGGCGCGCCAACCGGGATGGGCGCACTGGCCAAGCCACAAAAAGCCGTTCAGCCTGCGTCGCTCGCAACCCGGGGCGTGGCTTCGAGGTACTGCTTGGCGCGCATCAGCCCGCGAAAACGTTCACAGGCAATCCGGGCACCTCAACCCGCATTGACAGCACGCAGCCCGATTGGGGATAGCGCGCCAATTCGCTGGCCGGTCGGCCATGGCGTGCGGTGGTGAGGTAGAGCGTTTTGAAGTCGGGCCCGCCGAAGCAGGGCATGGTCGGGCACTGCGCCGGGACGGCAATGTCAGCCAGCACCTCGCCTGCAGGCGAGAGCTTGAGCAAGCGTGCGCCCTCGAACATGGCGACGTAATAATTTCCAGCGCAATCAACTGCCGCACCGTCTGGCCGGCCGCCGTACGCGGGGGCTGCCGGGTCGTCGGCACGCCAGCCAGCGGGCTTGCGCGGCCATTGTTTGAACACGCGTTCGTTCGACATCAGGTTGGCGGCGGCGTCCCAGTCCCAGACGCGGATGCTATGGCTGGTGGTGTCGCTCCAATACAAGGTTTTTGCATCGGGCGACCAGGCAAGACCGTTGGCGACGGTGGCTCCGCCCGCCTGGCGCACCATCGCTGCGGGCTGGCCGCCCTGCGCATCAAAAGAGAACAACTCGGCCAGCGGGGCGGTGCGCGGCCCGTACACGGTGCCTGCCCAGAAGCGGCCCAGCGGGTCGGCCTTGCCGTCGTTGAAGCGGGTGGTGGCGATGTCGTAAGGTGCGGCAGCCAATAAACGCAGTGGGCCGCCCCATTCGGTAGCGCGGTAAATGCCGCTGCGCAGTGCAATCACCAGCCCCTTGATGCCGCCTGCGCTCAGCGCGGGCGCGATGCAGCCGGGTTCCTCCGGCATGGCCCAGCTTTCGACGAGGCCGGTGGCGACGGTGCAGCGCCTGATTTGCCGACCATCGATATCGACCCAGTACAGCCGCTGTTCAGCCGCGAGCCAAAACGGTGATTCGCCCAGTTCGCTGGTCTCGGGGTTGAGGGTTTGCCATGTCATGCGGTGATTGTCTTGTCTGCCGGAGCCGCCCAAAAACGGCACTTTATTTTGCACAGGTGCCGGGTAGGTCAGCCGCCCCTGCATTGATCAGCGGCATCAGGCCAGGCGCCAGCACCTTGAGCAGTTGCACCGGCAGCGCACTGGTGAAGTCGTAAGCAGCAGCGCCAGCACCCGGCACGTAGGCAATCAAGGTGCCGAAAAAGCGTTCGTCGATGTGAAACACGAAGGTCGCCGAGCGGTTGACCACGCGCGATGAAATCAACCTGCCGCCTGCGCCATAGCTGTCAAAGCGCTGGTCGCCGGTGCCGGTTTTGCCGCCGATGGCAATCGGGCTGCCATCGGGCCGGGTGAAGGCGGTGTTGACGCGGCGTGCCGTGCCGTTTGACACGACCAGCCGCATCGCGCCGCGCACGGCCTGCGCCACCTCGGGGGCCAGCACCTGCACCGGCGCGTCAGGCCGCCACTGCAGCCGCGTCTCATACGGGGTGGCCTCGGCAAAGTGCAGCGACCCGATGCGCGCCGTCGGTTTGCGAACGCCGTCATTGACCAATATGCCCATCATCTCGGCCAGCGCAGCAGGGCGGTCGGCCGATGCGCCGAGTGCTGTTGCATACGACGGCACCAGCGACTCAAACGGGTAGCCCATGCTGGCCCACTGACGCTGAATCTCCAGAAACCCTTCGGCCTCCAGCAAACCCAGAATGCGTTGGTCTTGCGCCTGCTTGCGGTGCGTGGCAAACAGCCAGGCATAAACGACCTGGCGCTCGGCGGCGCTGGCCTGCATCACTTCTTTCTGGCTGGCACCGGGGTGACTGCGCAGGTAGCCAACCAGCCACAGCTCCAGCGGATGCACGCCAGCCAGATAGCCCCGGTCGGCCAGCGACATTTGCGCCGGGTCGAACTGCGCGTACAGCTTGGCCAGCCGCGCATCATCGGGCTCCTGCGCGTCGGGCAGGTGGTCGTTGATGAAGGCGGTGAACGCGTCAAGCGATGCGCCGGGCTCAATGGTGCGAAATATCGCCCCGAGGCGTGACGCGGAGAGCCTGCGGCTCTGCAGCAGCAGGTCTTCGGCTTCCTGCGCGGTTTTGTTTTGGTACTTGACGAGAAACCGGCGCATGAAAACCTGGCCTTCGCGGTCGGCAAAGCGTGCGAGGTAATCGGCGCGGCGCGGGTCGGCGGCGTCTTGCAGCAGGCGCGCCGACGAGCCGGGCGTCAAAAACATGTAGTGATGCACCACGTCGCGCATCAGGCGGATGAAAACCAGGTTCACCGAGTTCTTCAGCCCGTCGCGCACCGACAGCACGCGCGAGTCGTCGTCGCGGCTGAAATTGTCGAAGCGATGTACGCCTCCGCCGGTGAAAAATGCTTCGTCCGGACTGGCCGAGTAACGCCGCTCCAGCGCGGCATCAAGCAGCGCCGCCAGGGTTTTCTCGGCCTTGGAAGCGAGGTAGTCAGCGGCCCAGCGCGTCAGCACGTCTTTGGGGTCCACGTCGAGCGCCTTGAGCTCGGCCGGGGTCAAGGACGACAGCCGCTCGTGCAGCTTGGCCATGATGTCAAGGTAAGTCACCAGCGTGCGCAGCTTGGCGGTTGAGCCGAGATCGAG
>JANOOO010000111.1:0-2471 GCA_031421375.1 Polaromonas sp. | reverse complement strand
GGGATTTGCCCGCCGAGCCCGCCAATGAAATGCGCTTTCAGGCCGGCCCGGACGAGAGCGAGACACCGGCCGCCGCAGAGGCTCGCGAGTCGGCATCCGATACGCAAGCCGCGCCGGCCACCGTTGCACGCGAAGCCTTTGATGAACGCTCGCCATTTACCGTGCCGGTTCCGGGCGTAACACCCGCCACAGAGCCAGCACCAGAAGCAGCATTAGAAGCAGAACCAGACGCGGCACCGTACGTTCAACCCGCAGCGCCCCTGGTCAAAGCCCGGCCTGCCAGCTTTCGGGCAAATCGCTTTTCTTTTGAAGGCACCGACTACGCCTACCGCCTGTACCTGCCGCCGGGTTTGGTAGCTGATGTGGCGAGTGGACCAGCCGGGCCGCTGATGGCTGACGCGGCTGATGCGCCCCTGGCCCCGGCGCTGATCGTGCTGCTGCACGGCTGCAAGCAAGACGCCGCCGACTTCGCCAAAGGCACGGACATGAACGCGCTGGCCGAAGTTGAGGGCTGTCTCGTGCTCTACCCCGAGCAGCTGACCAAGGCCAACAGCATGCGCTGCTGGAACTGGTTTGACCCGGCGCACCAGTCGCGCGAGTCGGGCGAGCCGGGCATGATTGCCGCGCTGACGCGCAAGGTGATGGCGCAGCACGGCGTCGATGACTCGCGCGTGTACGTAGCGGGCCTGTCGGCGGGCGGGGCGATGGCGGCTGTGCTGGCCAGCGAATACCCGGACTTGTTTGCCGCGGCGGGCATCCATTCGGGCTTGCCGCAGGGTGCGGCGAAGGACGTGATGTCGGCTTTCAGCGCGATGCGCAGCGGCCCGGCTTCTCGGGGTGCCCGCCTGAAGAGCGCGACAAGCGGGGCGGCGGTGCCGACTCCGGTGATCGTGTTCCATGGCAGCGCCGACAAAACAGTCAACCCCGACAACGGCGTGTACATCGTTGACGCCGCGCTGCAGGCATTTGCAGCCAGCGGCCTGCGTTTGACAGAGACACGCACCAACTTGCTTGACGCGGGTGACTCGTCAGGATCGGCCGAGGGAAGCGGGGAACGCAGCGGGGAACGCACTGGAGAGCGCAGCCTGTTTAGCGCCGCCGACGGTACGGCGTATGTGGAATCGTGGGAGATCGCGGCCGGGCCGCACGCCTGGTCCGGCGGGCATGCGGGCGGGTCTTACACCGACCCGGACGGCCCCAGCGCCTCGGCCGCGATGCTGGCGTTTTTTCTGCAGCATCGCCGCAAGCTGCACTGACAGTGGGCATTGAGCGGGGACGTTGAGCGGGGATCCAGCTGGCATTCAGCCAACATCCAGCGCGCCAGCCAGACGGCGCAAGCAGCCTACATTCAATGGCGATTGCGCCCAGCAGCGGGGCGGCGTGGCATCAGTTAAATTACAGCGCTATGTTGACGCCCGACCTTGCCGCCCAAGCCAGATTGCCCGATTTTTCAACGCGGCAGTTCCGCGTGGCGCTGGGTATGTTTGCAACCGGGGTCACGGTGGTGACGGCGCGCACTGCAGAGGGCCATTTGCTGGGTCTCACGGCCAGCTCCTTCAACTCGCTGTCGCTGGACCCTCCGTTGGTGCTTTGGAGCTTGGCGCACGTGGCCGGCTCGCTGCCCGCCTTGAGCACCGGCACGCATTACGCGATAAACGTGCTGGCGGCCAGTCAAAAAACACTGGCTGAAAACTTCGCCAGCAAGCGGAGCGACCGCTGGCATGGCGTGTCGTTTACCGAGGGCTTGTGCGGCGCGCCGTTGCTTGACGGCGCGGTGGCAACTTTTGAATGCTTTAACCGCAGCCGCTACCAGGAGGGCGACCACGTTATTTTTGTCGGTGAGGTTGAGCGTTGCAGCCACATCGCCGGTGCCGCCCCGCTGTTGTTTCACGGTGGCAATTTCTACACTGAGCACCCGTTGTAGCGCGGCGCGCCTGAAATGGGCACGGGCTGGTGCAAAGACCCCCATCCCCGCCTTCGCCCGGTAGGGGAAGGAGCAAGAAGGGGAACCCGGCCTTTCTTGCCCCCACTCCCTCAGGGAGCGGAATGCAAAATGCCCTTGTCCGACCCCTTTCCCCCTCGGGGGCATGAGCGCTAACTTACAAAATTCGGCTTCTTTTTCCCTCGCCCGCTGGCGGGAGAGGGCTAGGGTGAGGGTGGGAGTATTGATCGCACACCCTTGAAAACGGGACCGGGGAGCCCTCACCCCCGCCCTCTCCCGGAGGGAGAGGGAGTAAGAAACGCCGCAACAGGCTAAGTTAGCGCACATGCCCCCTCGGGGGAGGGTTGGGATTGGGGCAAGGCGGAAGTGCCTGCAACCTCATCAAAAGTTGATCAACGTATCGAGCTGCGCCTGCATCATGCCGCGCTGGTAGGCGAAATTGCTGCGGAAATTGTTGGCGATGTCGGCGGCGAGGGCATCGACTTCGGTGGCGCGGGCGCTGGCGTCGCTTGCAGTGCGGCCGGTGTCT
>JANOOO010000110.1:0-2735 GCA_031421375.1 Polaromonas sp. | reverse complement strand
GAGTTCACCTGGACCGCCAAGCAGTATTGCGAGCAGGTCAGCTACGCGGCCGAGCGCATTCAGGACTTCACGGGCAAAAAGCCCTTGCCGCTGTTCCGCGCACCGGGTGGCAAAACCTCGCCGCGCCTGTTGGTGGCTGTGAAAGCCTGTGGCTACGAGCATGCCGGCTGGTCGCCCGCTGGTTTTCTGGGCGACGAGCTGCCCAGCGACAAATTCCCAAACGAGTTGCTGCTCAAAAAAGCGCTTAAGGACATTCGCTCCGGTGACATTTTGGTCGCGCACCTGGGCATCTGGTCGCGCGTGGACCCGTGGGCACCAGCCGTGCTGGAGCCGTTGATCACCGGGCTGAAGACGCAGGGCTTCTGCTTTCAGACCCTGCGTGAGCACCCGCAGTTCAAGCCGTGGATTAATTCACGCGCCGCTGCGCCGGCCCCCTCAAGCCGGTAGCAGGGCCGGATAACAGGGCCGGGTAAAAGGATTTTTGATGGACTGGCTGAGCGAGCTTTTCCTGGACGCGCAGGAAGCCTTGTACGAGGCGGCGGTGCAGCCCGCGCTGTTCGCGTTTGGACTAGGCAATCTGCTTGAAGACGGATTCGCCGCGACGGCATGGTTGCTGGTCGGGCTGGTGCAAATCGTCATCTTGCTGGTCGTGCTGGGTCCGCTGCAACGCTGGCGGCCTGTCGAGGCCGTCACCGACCGTGCCACCATTCGCACCGACGTGTTCTACACCCTGTTTCACCGGCTCGGGGCGTTTCGTCTGCTGCTGTTTTTCACCCTGGAGCCGGTTTTCGACAGCGTGTTTGGCAGCCTGCGCGCAGCGGGAATGGGCACTTTTCACCTCGATCAAGTTTGGCCCGGCGTCACCGACATCGCCCTGGTCAGCCTGGTGATTTACCTTGTTGCGTTTGACTTCGTTAATTACTGGATTCATCGCGGACAGCATCACTTCGAGTGGTGGTGGCGTCTGCATTCGCTGCATCACGCGCAGCGCCAGATGACGATGTGGAGCGACAACCGGAACCACCTGCTCGACGACGTGCTGGTCGATGTCATCGTCGTGCTCGTGGCCCAGCTGATCGGCGTGCCGCCCGGCCAGTTCATTGCCATCATTGCGCTGACGCAGCTCAGTGAAAGTCTGCAGCACGCCAATGTGCGTCTCGCATTTGGCTGGCTTGGCGAGCGGCTGTGGGTCAGCCCGCGTTTTCACCGCCATCACCACGCGGTTGGCGTCGGCCATGAATCGGCGGCAGGCCGCAACACGCTGGGCGGCAGCAATTTCAGCGTGCTTCTTCCAGTATGGGACGTGGTGTTTGGTACGGCGAATTTCGACCGGCGATACGAGCCCACCGGGGTGCGCGACCAAGTCGAAAACGGCCGCGATTACGGACGGGGTTTCATCTCGCAGCAGTGGCAGGGCCTGAAGCGGCTTGCGGGGCGCGCTTGATCTGCTGCCTCAGAGCCGTTGCCCGGCGCGGCTCTCCAGCAGCGCCCCGACGATAAACTGCCAGCATGAACAAACTGCTTGATTCGTTCTGGCGTGCGGCCCTGTACTGCCTGCATCCTCGCGTCATTGCCCTGTCAATGTTGCCACTGGCTGTGATGACTGTTTTGGCACTCGGGCTGGGCTACCTGTTCTGGGCCGACACGCTGGCCGCGCTGCGCACCGGCATGGAGAGCTTCGCCTGGCTGGCGCGTCTGGTCGGCTGGCTGGAAGGCATGGGCCTGGCCGGCGTCAACGCTGTTTTGGCACCGGTTTTTTTGTTGCTGCTGTCGGTGCCGGTCATCGTCATTGCATCGCTGCTTTTCGTCTCGGTGTTGATGACGCCCGCGATGGTCGCGCTGGTGGCCGAGCGCCGCTTCCCCGCGCTTGAGAAAAAAAAGGGCGGCGCACTTTGGGCCAGCCTGGCCTGGTCGCTGGGTGCCACACTCACAGCTGCCATCGCACTGGCGCTGTCGATACCGCTGTGGTTTATTCCGCCACTGGTGCTGGTGCTGCCGCCGCTGATTTGGGGCTGGCTGACCTACCGCGTCATGGCTTACGACGCGCTGGCCGACCATGCCAGCGCGGAAGAGCGCCGCGAAATTTTCACATCGCAGCGCATGCCGCTGCTGGCCATTGGCGTGGTCAGCGGCTACCTGGGTGCGGCACCCAGCCTGATCTGGGCGTCGGGGGCCTTGTTCATTGCGCTGGCCCCGGTTCTGGTGCCGCTGGCGATCTGGATTTACACGCTGGTGTTTGCGTTCTCGTCGCTTTGGTTCTCACACTACGCGCTTGGCGAACTGGTGCTGCTTCGCAAGAAAAAAGAGCTTCAAGCCCAATTGAAACGGGCGCGAGCAGCTCCTGAAACGATAGCAGACGAGCGCTCACTTTTGAAACCTCAACCATGACTCCCACATTCGGCATCATCATCATCGGCGACGAAATTTTGTCGGGCAAGCGTGCCGACAAACACTTGCCCAAAGCCATTGAATTGCTGGCGGCACGCGGCCTGCAGCTCGGCTATGCCGACTACGTGGGCGACGACCCGGCGCGCATCACTGCCACGCTGGCCCGCGCCTTTGTCGCCGCGCGCAACGCCGGAGATGTGGTGTTTTCCTGCGGCGGCATCGGTGCCACGCCCGACGACCACACACGCCAGTGCGCCGCGCGCGCCTGGGGCCGCGAACTGGCGCTGCACCCCGAGGCAAAGCTGCTCATCGAAGAACGCATGCGTGATGTTGCGAAAGAGCAGGGC
>JANOOO010000109.1:0-5963 GCA_031421375.1 Polaromonas sp. | reverse complement strand
CCCCGGCCCCGGTGCGCTCTACGACTTGATGGCCGCGCCGCTGGTGGCCACCTTGCCGGCCGGCACCACGCTGATCGCCACCAACGTGATCTCGCCTTTCGTCGTGCCGATCAAGATTTTGTTCATGGCGGCGTTCATGATCGCGCTGCCCGTGGTGCTCTACCAGGTCTGGGCTTTCGTCGCGCCGGGTCTTTATTCACATGAAAAGAAACTGGTCATGCCGCTGGTGATCTCCAGCACGTTGTTGTTTTTTATCGGAGTGGCGTTCTCGTATTTCATCGTCTTCGGTCAGGTCTTCACCTTCATCCAGAGCTTTGCGCCAAAGTCGATCACGGCGGCACCAGACATCGAAGAGTATTTGAGTTTCGTCATTGGCATGTTCCTGGCCTTCGGCATTGCCTTTGAGGTGCCTATTGCGGTGGTGTTGCTGGTCCGCATGGGCGTGCTTTCTGTGGCGCAGCTGCGCGAGTACCGGGGCTATTTTTGGGTAATTGCGGCGGTCGGCACGGCGCTGGTCACGCCGCCTGACGCGGGCTCGATGCTGATGCTGCTGGCGGTCGTCGGAAGTCTGTATGAAGTCGGTATTTTGGCGGCGCACTTTTTTCTGAAAAGCACCAAGGCCCCCGACGCCGATAAGCCGGAAACCGAGACGGCCAAGCCTTGAGGTCATTCACCCGAAAACGCCTGGCTTTGGCCACTGAAAGCGCGGCTAAATTGAGCCTATAACCAACACGGACGGGCGCAGACAGATCCTGAATTGATAGCGACTGGGGGTTCATCGGTATTGCCGAGCGAGCCCGCAACGCACCCCCATGACGCGCACCTCAGCGCTGGACGCGCGGCTTCTGACGCACGCCCGGCGTGACCGGTATCTCGCTGGCGTCGCCGCCCCGCAGCACGCTCAAAGGTGCCGCCGTGCCGGGCCTCAGTGCGGCGACGGCGGTGAGTAACTGGCTGACATTCCTGACTGGCTTGCCGTTGACAGCCGTAATCACGTCGCCGGGCCGGATGCCGGCCAGTGCAGCCGGGCCGCTTTGCAGCACGCCTGTGATGATCACGCCGCCGGCCTTCAGCGCCGCTGGCTTGATGTTGAAGGTCTCTGCCAGCTCGGCGTTCAAGTCCTGCGGCTCCACGCCGATCCAGCCGCGCGTGACCTGACCGTCGCGCACGATGCCCTCTAACACCTGGCGCGCGGTGGAAACGGGAATGGCAAAGCCGATGCCCATCGAGCCGCCCGAACGTGAATAAATCGCGGTGTTGATGCCCATCAGGTGGCCATTGGTATCGACCAGTGCGCCGCCCGAATTGCCGGGGTTGATGGCGGCGTCGGTCTGGATGAAGTTCTCGAAGGTGTTGATGCCGAGCTGGTTGCGCCCCAGTGCGCTGACGATGCCGCTGGTCACGGTCTGGCCGACGCCAAAGGGATTGCCGATGGCCAGCACCGGGTCGCCAACCTGCAGCGAGTCGGAGTCGCCGAGCACGATCACGGGGAGCTTGTCGAGCTCGATTTTCAAAATTGCGAGATCGGTGTCCGGGTCGGTGCCGATGACTTTGGCGCTCGCTTTGCGCGTGTCGTTGAGCACCACTTCAATGGCGTCGGCGCCATCGACGACGTGGTTGTTGGTCAGGATGTAGCCGCTGGCGCTGATGATGACGCCGCTGCCGAGCCCGCTTTGCGCTTGCCCCCGGCCGCCCTCCTGGTCGCCGAAAAAGAAACGGAACCACGGATCGTTGGCATTCGGGTTTTGCGTCGCAGCCTTGCTGGTGTTGATGCTGACCACCGCTGCCGACGCAATTTTGGCTGCTGCGCTGAAGCTGGAACCACCGGTGGAGGTGCGCGGCAGCGTCGATGCAGGAGCCTGAATCACCGACACGCCGCCAATCGCGCTTGAGCGGCCCAGCCACTGCGGTTGAAGCGTGGCGACGACAAAGTAAATGGCCAGAAAAACCGTGACGACCTGCGAAAAAAGGAGCCAGCTTCGTTTCATGAATGGGGTGCTTAAAAAAGGTCTGTGAGACGGTTCCAACTGCGGCGTTTCGGACGGATTGCAAGGCCAAAGCGGTGACGAAACGGCCACACCGCATTGTCCATCATGGCCGGAAAACCTGCGGTGAAGGGGCTCGCGTCAGCGCTGGATTGATTTGCGCTGACACAATGGAGCCATGAGTTCAAACGTCACCCGCGAAGCCTTGCTGCAGGCTTTAGACGGCCTGCTTCAACCCGCCCGTTTCAAGGACTACGGCCCCAACGGCCTGCAGGTCGAAGGCCGTAGCGCGGTGCGAAAAATCGTCTCCGGCGTGACCGCGAGTCGGGCGCTGATTGAAGCCGCCATCGACAGCGATGCCGACGCGATATTCGTTCACCACGGCCTGTTCTGGCGCGGCCAGAGCGGCTGCGTCACCGGCTGGATGAAGCAGCGGCTGGCGCTTTTGCTGGCGCACGACGTCAACCTCTACGCCTACCACCTGCCGCTCGATGCCCACGCCGAACTCGGCAACAACGCGCAGCTCGGGACGCACCTGGGCTTGAGCGCGACGGCGCGCTTTGGCGAGCAGGAGCTGGGCTTCATCGGCGGCCGCAGTGACGGCGACAGCTTCAGCAGCACCGAAAGTCTCGCCCAGCACCTCGAATACAAGCTAAATCGGCCTGTTATCCATGCAGGACGGGCGCAAGCAGCTATTAAAAACATAGCGTGGTGCAGTGGCGGCGCGCAGGGTTATTTTGAAAGTGCGATTGCCGCCGGGGCTGACGCCTTCATCACCGGCGAGATTTCGGAGCCGCAAGCTCACTACGCGCGCGAGATGGGCGTCGCCTTTCTGGCCTGCGGTCACCATGCGTCGGAGCGCTATGGGGCACCGGCGGCAGCTGCTCATGTTGCGGCGCAGCTGGGGCTGATGCACCAATTCATCGACATCGACAACCCGGCTTGACCATGACCGCTACCGAGCATGTCAATCGGCGGCTTCGCGTGCGCGGCCCGCGAGGGCGGGCACGGCTCGCATGTCGGGCTGCGCAAAGCGCATCGCCGCATCAGCGGACTACCCGCCTGCACGGGGCTTGCGCCCATGCTTGAACTGCGCAACGTGGCCTGCGTTCGCGGTGGCCGTCAGCTTTTTCACGCGCTCAATCTGAGCCTGAACCCGGGCCAGCTGCTGCGCGTGACTGGCGTCAACGGCGCGGGTAAAACCAGCCTGTTGCGCATGCTTTGCGGGCTGCAGGCGCCGGCCGAAGGCGAGTTGCTCTGGCAGGGCTTTCGACTTGACGCGCTGCGCGAAAACTTCAACTGTCAGCTGGTTTATGTCGGTCATGCCGCAGCACTCAAGGACGATCTTTCGGCGCTCGAAAACCTGCTGACGGCAGCGCGGCTCGGCGGCAAGGCGGCGCCTGAGCTGGCGGCGCGCAAGGCGCTGGCGTCGGCCGGGCTGGCTGGCAAGGAGCGCGCACCAGCCCGAACCCTGTCGCAGGGTCAGCGCAGGCGCGTGGCGCTGGCGCGCCTGGAACTGGCCGAAACCGCCGCGCTGTGGGTGCTTGACGAGCCCTTTAACGCGCTCGACACGGCGGCTTGCGATTGGTTGCTCGGGCTGATCGAGCGGCACCTCGCGCGCGGCGGGCTAGTGGTGCTGACTAGCCATCAGCCGGTGGCGCTCGCCGACGGGCTGGCTCAAGTGGTGCTGGCGCTATGAGCCCGCAGATTGAAGCGGCAGCAACGGCAGGCAGCGCCTGGGACGGCATGCGCTGCATTTTCGTGCGTGACCTGCGGCTGGCGCTGCGCCGCCGCTCCGACACCTTTGCGGCGCTGTTTTTCTTCGTGATCGTCGTCAGCCTGTTTCCGCTGGGCATCGGCCCCGAGCCGCAATTGCTCAGGCGCATGGCTGCGGGTGTGGTGTGGGTAGCGGCCCTGCTTGCCGCCATGCTGTCGCTGACACGGCTGTTTGCCGATGACCATCAAGACGGCACGCTGGAGCAGATGCTGCTTGCGGCCACGCCGCTGCCGCTGCTGGTTTTGGCAAAAATGGCCGCACATTGGCTGGTTTCGGGTTTGCTGTTGGCGCTGGCCTCACCCGTGCTCGCGCTGCAATTCGACCTGTCGGCGGGCGGCGTGGGCATTCTGGCGCTGTCCTTGATTCTGGGTACGCCGCTGCTCAGTTTGATCGGCGGCATCGGTGCAGCCTTGACCGTGGGACTGCGCGGTGGTGGGGTCTTGCTGTCCCTGCTGGTTTTGCCGCTCTACGTGCCCGTTATCATATTTGGTTCTGGCGCAGTCGAAGCCAGCGTGACCGGTCTCGGCGTCACCGGCCATTTTTCTTTGCTTGCTGCCATGCTCGTTGTGTCGCTGGTGCTGGCACCGATGGCCGCCGCAACGGCATTGCGAATTTCAATTGAATGATTACCTCTGGCCCGTATCCAAACCCAAAGCAGACAAATTCGTGACATCCGGCAGCATCAATTGGTTCAAGTACGCCGCGCCACTGCGGCTTTACGCGCTGGCGGGCTTCGCCTTGCCGTGGTTCGCAGTGTCGGCCGTGTTATTGACGCTGGCAGGGCTGGTAATCGGATTGCTGGTTGCGCCGACTGACGCCCAACAGGGTGAGGCTTACCGCATTATTTTTGTGCATGTGCCGGCTGCCTGGATGTCGATGGTGGTTTATCTTGCCATGGCATTTTGGGCTGGTATTGGGCTGATTTTTAATGCGCGTAGCGCGTCAATGCTGGCTTTGGCGCTAGCCCCAACTGGTGCGCTGATGACGTTCATCGCGCTGTGGACCGGTGCGCTGTGGGGCAAGCCGACCTGGGGCACCTGGTGGGTATGGGACGCGCGGCTAACTTCGGAGTTGATCCTGCTGTTTCTCTACATTGGCTTTATGTCGCTGCACGCGGCCATCGACGATGCGCGCCGCGCCGACCGCGCGGCGGCGCTGCTGGCGCTGGTCGGTGTCATCAACGTGCCCATCATTTACTTTTCGGTGAAATGGTGGAATACGCTGCATCAGGGCGCGTCAGTCAGCCTGATGAGCGCGCCCAGCATGGCGACCACCATGCTGACCGGCATGCTGGTGATGGCGCTGGCGTTCTGGATGTACTGTCTGGCCGTCGCGGCAATGCGCCTGCGCGTGATTCTGCTGGAGCGCGACCTGCACGCAACATGGGTTCACCAGGTGCTTGGAAAATTGTCGGCGGGCGCGCGATGATGTCCTTGCAATCGAACTGGTCCTCCCTGCCAGAGTTTCTGTCCATGGGGGGCTATGGCCTGTATGTGTGGGGTTCGTTCGGGATGACGGCGCTTGTCATGGCGGTCGAGCTGGCCAGCCTCGCCGCACGGCGCAAAGCCGCCCGCAACCGCGCCGAAGAATCAAACCCTTCAAACGAAGAGAGCTTCAAATGAAACCGAGAACCAAACGTGGCCTGGCGATTGCTGTGGGCCTGAGCGCATTGGGTATTGCCACCGCATTGGTGCTCAACGCTTTTCAAAGCAATCTGGTGTTTTTCTTCAGCCCGTCCCAGGTCGCTGCCAATGAGGCACCGCAGGGGCGAAATTTCCGCGTGGGCGGGCTGGTCGAGGAAGGCAGCATCCGGCGTGAGCCGGGCGGGCTGACGATCAATTTCGTCGTCACCGATCTCGCCAAAACCGTTCCGGTCAGCTACACCGGCTTGTTGCCCGATTTGTTCAAAGAAGGCAAAGGCGTGGTGGCGCAGGGCAAGCTGGGGCCCGATGGTATTTTTCGCGCCGACCAGGTGCTCGCCAAGCACGACGAGAACTACATGCCACCTGAGGCCGCCGACGCGCTGAAAAAGGCGCAGGCCGGGGCCATGTCGGCAGGCGGCACGCTTAAAGGTGGCCAGCCATGATTCCCGAAATTGGCCATTTCGCGCTCATCCTTGCGCTGATGATGGCGCTGTCGCAGAGCGTGCTGCCGCTCATTGGTGCGGCCACCGGCAAGCGCAGCTGGATGGCGCTGGCCCG
>JANOOO010000108.1:0-4189 GCA_031421375.1 Polaromonas sp. | reverse complement strand
CCGGCCAGATCGGCCGCTGTGATGGCGACTTTGACATCGGGGTCGGTGATGTAGTGCTTGAGCTCTTCGGCGCGGTTCATCGGGTTGACCGGCACCACGACCGCGTTGGCGCGCAGGATGGCGAAATGCGCGATCACCCATTGCGGGCAATTTTGCATGTCGAGCACCACCCGGTCGCCGTCCTGCACACCCAGGCGACACAACAAGGACGCAAGCCGTTCGGCCTGCTCCATCACCTGCCGGTAGCTGAGTACGCGGTCGAAAAAAACCAGCGCGGGCTTATCGGGAAAACGCAGCGCACTGACGGCGAGGTTGTGCCACAGCGAGGTGGCGGGGGGCCGGATGGTGCGTGGCAGGCGTTTGGGCCAGACAGCGGCATGGCGGGCTGGCGATTCGCAAGGGGTAGCGGGGGTGTCGTGCAATTGAAGGCTCCGTTGGTTTGTAATAAGACTAGCTGCAGTAGCCTGCGCCTGCATCGGGATAGGTCCCCATCGTCATGCTCGATCAAGTCTTGCGGTTTCTCTATCATGGCGCACACCGTTGCGCTCCCGCCAGCGAGAGAGGAAAGTGACTGCCGATCAGCCCGGCTTCAGCAGCAACTATGACGCACCAGAAAACGACCTTTTCAGCCTAGGGACCCTCTGCATAACTCTGGCGGAACTGTGGTACGTGGATCGGGATGGGCTGCAAGGCGCCTTTTTGCAGCCAATAGCCCCGCTATTGGCAAAAAAAGCAACGCCGCAGACCGCCCGAGCCCGCGCTACCACAGACCGCAGGGAGTTATGCAGAGGGTCCCTAGCGTCATCCACCGCCTCAAACAATGCCCCGCATCCTCTACTTCTTCGCCCTGTGCAACCTGGTCATCGGCAGTGGCGCGTTCGTGCTGGGCGGCATTCTGCAGCCGGTCAGCGAGTCGCTGAACATCAGCCTGGCCGCTGCCGGGCAGGCCATGACGGCCTATGCGCTGGCGACCGCTGTGCTGGCACCGGTGCTGATTCTGACGACCTCAAACTGGCCGCGCAAACGCGTCATGCAAATGGCGCTTTTTCTTTTTTCCGCCGGTAGTTTGGTGTGCGCGCTGGCACCGGGCTTCGGATGGTTGTTGCTCGGGCGCGTGCTGATGGGTGCAGGTGCGATGTTTACGGCGACCGCGTCGGCGCTGGCTGTGACGCTGGTTGCGCCCGCACTGCGCGGGCGCGCGCTGGCCATCTCATTTCTGGGCTTGAGCATCAGCTATGCGGTCGGGGTGCCGCTGGGCGCCTGGCTGGGTTTTGAGTACGGCTGGCGCGTGCCGGTGTGGTTGTCGGCGGGCTCTGGATTTGCAGCACTGTTGGCCGCAACCTGGCTGGTTCCGCTCAACCTGCCTGCCAGTGCCACGACCTTCAAGGGCTTCGCCACGGCGGCCAGGCAGCCCGCCGTGCTGCGCGTCTGGGGCCGCACCTTGCTTTACTTCGTCGCTATTTTTAGCGTGTTCACCTACGTCGGGCCCGTGCTGCAGGCGCTGAACCCGCTGAACCCCCTGCAGCTGTCAATCACGCTAGCCTTGTTTGGTGCGGCCGGTGTGGCCGGGACGCTGACTGGCGGCTGGGCGGCCGACCGCTTCGGCCCGATACGCGCCATGCGCGTGCAACTGGCGCTGCTGGTGGCCATGATGGGCGTGCTGCCCCTGACGCAAGGCAGTCCGGTTGCGACCCAGATCGCGCTGACCCTGTGGGGCATCGCCGGTTTCGGTCTGATGACGCCGCAGCAAAGCCGGCTGGCCAGCCTGTCGCCGTCGCAAGCGCCCCTGCTACTCAGCCTGAACGCATCGATGCTCTACGTCGGCACGGCGCTGGGTGCGGTTTTGAGTGGCTCCCTGCTGGGCTCGGTAGAGCTCCACCGGCTGGGCTGGGTCGGCTTGCCTTTCGCGCTGCTGGCGTGGCTGAGCTTGGTGTTTGAACGCGACCCGGCGGCTTCGCCCGGCCTCCCATCACATCACGCGCAGTCTGTGCCTTGCGTGTCGCCCGCTCCTCCAGGGTGAGGCCGGAGACCCCCTCTCACACATGCCGCTTGACCGGGCCTTTTCGCCTGGCCTGCAGCGGCAAGTCAGCCTGCTGATGCAGCGCCTCAATGATGTGACAGTGCGCGTCCTGCCCATCGCAGCGGCTGCGCAGCGCCTTCAAGTCTTTTTCAAGTGCAGACAGCTCAAGCAGCCGCGCCCGCACATGGCTCACATGTCCGTCGAGCGCGATGCGCGCCGTCTCGCAGTCGGCCTTGACATTGAGGTCCAGCGCCAGCAGCGTGCGCACCTCATCGAGCGACATATCAAGCGCGCGGCACAGCCGGATGAAGCGCAGTTGATGCACGTCGGCGCGGCTGTAGCTGCGGTAGCCGTTGTCGCTGCGGTTGCCGCCTTCGATCAGTTTTTGCTTTTCATAGAAGCGGATGTTCGCCGGGCTGACGCCGCTGAGTGCGGCGGCCTCGCCGATGCGGTGGCGTAGCTGCGAGTCAGGCTCCGGCGGTGACGGTGACGATGGCGACAATCGATACACGACAAACTCCGATCCAGATTAAGCGCGGGGTGCTGGCATAGCGAGCCTGCAGAGTCACGGCCCCTGCCCCGCTCAAGGTCTTTCAACAAGCCGCTTGACCTTCAAGCTGGTACAAGGTTTCCAATCTCCGCATTGAACCACGCGATTCCAGGAAACACACCATGTCCGCTCACTGCTGCAACCACGAAGCGCCTGCCCCCAAGCAAGCCGCCGATCCACGCTATCGCCGCATCCTCTGGATTGCGCTGATCGTCAACCTGGCGATGTTCGCCATCGAATTCGCAGGCGGCTTGCGCTCGGGTTCGACATCGCTGCTGGCCGACTCCATCGACTTTTTCGGCGACGCAGCCAATTACGCGGTGTCGCTGGCTGTGCTGTCGATGGCACTGGCCTGGCGCTCACGCGCGGCGATGCTCAAAGCGGCCAGCATGCTTGGCTTCGGTCTGTTTGTGGGGGGACGCACGATTTGGGCTGTCGCGTCCGGCGCACCCCCGCCGGACGCCGCCACCATGGGCTGGATTGGCCTGCTGGCGCTGGCAGCCAATGTCGGCGTGGCGCTGCTGCTCTATGCCTGGCGCGACGGCGACGCCAACATGCGCAGCGTCTGGCTGTGTACCCGCAATGATGCAATTGGCAATGTAGCGGTGATGCTGGCCGCGCTGGGCGTGGCTGGCACCGGCACCGGCTGGCCCGATCTGGCTGTTGCTGCTGGCATGGCTTTGCTGGCGATCAGCGGGGGCTGGTCGGTGCTGCAACAGGCGCGTGGGGAGTTGAAGCAGATTGCCAGGCAACGCGAGGGCCAAATGTCTGCCAGCGCCTCCGGCGAGAAGGCTCTACCTTGACGCGGCAGAGCAATCACGCAGGTGGGAAAAATCCCTGATCTGCTGACCTGCTGACCTGCTGACGAATGAAGTGGACCTTTTCCAAACACCTGAAGCGCACTCTGGTTCAAAGGAAAGCAACGAGATCAATCCGTGCGCTCGTCATAACGTCGAACGGACAGACCGAAGCATCAGCGCGCTAATGGAGGCGCAAGCCGCTAGCGCCAAAACCACCAGTGCTCCCGACGGAAGGTCGAGCAAGGCTGACAAGGCAAGTCCGATGGCATAAGCCGCGATGCCTATTGCCAACGCTATGGCGTTACGGCGCGGACCCCGTACGCTCCCGGTCCCCAGTGCGGGAACAATCAGACTCGCGAACACCAGGTACACCCCCACAACCTGGACCGAAGCAGTGACCGCAAGCGCGAAGACAGCGTAAAAACCAAAACGCCCGAGCTTCTTCACCCACCCCAGCCAGAGAGCAAGCAAGAGGACGAAAGACACGCCGCCAAGCCAGAGCAACTGGCTTGTATTGACCCAGAGGATTTGCCCAACCAGCAAATCCCTCAAATGCTCACCACCGTGCGGGTTGCTCGCTAGCAGCAAGATGCTGGTACACGCAGCAAGCACAAACATGACGCCAATCAGCGCTTCCTGCTGCTTGGGGTTGCGCCGCTCAGTCCAGGTTAACAACAGGGCGCCGAGCAGCGCCGCGCTGACTGCGGCGGCCTGCACCGCAACGCCTCCCTGCGGCATCCCCATCGAGTCCGCAGCGATGACGCCGAGACCGGCGATCTGGGCTATTGCCAGATCGATAAAGACAATCCCCCGATCCAG
>JANOOO010000107.1:0-3901 GCA_031421375.1 Polaromonas sp. | reverse complement strand
GCTATGCAAATAATAGCGAACAACATTGCCATCGAGGTGGAAGACTCGCACCCCGGCGACGACTCCGGTCGGCCGCCGGTGCTGCTGGTCATGGGGCTGGGCATGCAACTGGTGGCCTGGCCGAACGAGTTGATTGAGGCGCTGGTAGCAAGCGGTTTTCGGGTTGTGTCTTTTGACAACCGCGACATCGGCCTGAGCCAGCATTTCGATGAACTCGGCACGCCGAATCTGGCCTGGGAAGGTTTGAAGTACCGCCTGGGCTGGCGCATCAAGCCGCCCTACACGCTGCACGACATGGCCTGCGACACGCTGGGTGTGCTTGACGCGCTTCACATCGCCCGAGCGCACGTCGTCGGCGTCAGCATGGGCGGCATGATCGCGCAGCGCCTCGCACTGCTGGCACCCGAGCGCCTGCTGAGCCTGACCAGCATCATGAGTTCGAGCGGCGCACGCGGCTTGCCGGCCGCCGACTCGTCCGTCACGCGGGTGCTGCTGGGGCGGCCCAAGTCAGCGAGTCTGCAGGCCCAGGTGGACCACACCGTTGCACTGTTCATGGTCATCGGCAGCCCGGTGTTTCCGAGTGATGAAGCGCTGATGCGCGAGCGAGTGGCGCTGTATATGACGCGCAGCAATCACCCGCAGGGCTTTGCGCGCCAGTTGATGGCGGCAGTGGCCGACGATGCGAGAGCTGAGGCGCTGGCACGCGTCACCACACCAACGCTGGTGGTGCATGGCCGGGCTGACCCCTTGGTGCCGTTTGCCTGCGGCGAAGACACGGCACGCCGCATCCCGGGCGCACAGCTTGCCGTAATCGACGGCATGGGGCACGACCTTGCCCCTGGCGTGATCGCCCGGCTGCTCGATTTGATGGTGCCGCACTTTGAAGCCAGACACACTAAAAAAAGAGCTCTTTGTGATGCAGTCTGAGCAATCGCCACTGGGCAAACCGTCGGCTTTTATTGATCAATACGACGCGTCGCTGCTGTTTCCCATCGCCCGCGCGGGCAAGCGCCTCGAATTGGGCATTGAATCCACGCCGCCGTTTTTCGGTGCCGATATGTGGACTGCGTTTGAGCTGAGCTGGCTTAATTTGCGCGGCAAGCCGCAGGTCGCGCTTGCGCACATCACGGTGCCCTGCGAATCGCCGAACATCGTCGAGAGCAAGTCCTTCAAGCTCTACCTCAACAGCTTTTCCGGCACACGTTTTTTCGATGCGCGTGAAGTGCGAGAGCGCATTCGCGCCGATGTGGGCGCTGCGGTAGGAGTTGGCATCGGCATCAAAACTATGGGCCCCGAGCATTTCGACCAGGAGCCGGTGTACGAGCTCAGTGGTTTGAATCTGGATCGGCTCGATATTGAATGCACGCATTTCACGCCCGCGCCCGAGCTGTTGTTTGCCGAGTTTGATGAGACGCCGGTTGAAGAAACTCTCACGTCCAACCTGCTTAAAAGCAACTGCCTTGTCACCGGCCAGCCCGACTGGGCCAGCGTGCAAATTGCCTACTCAGGCTCGCAAATCGACCAGGAGGGGTTGCTGCAATATCTGGTGAGTTTTCGCAATCACCACGAGTTTCATGAGCAGTGCGTCGAGCGCATTTTCATGGACATCTGGCAACGCTGCCGGCCCTTGAAGCTCTCCGTCTATGCCCGCTACACGCGCCGCGGCGGGCTCGACATCAACCCGTTTCGCACCAGCTTTCCGCAAGGCTTGCCGGTCAATGTGCGTACGGCGCGTCAGTAAGAGATAGACCTGCGTTTGCGCTTCACGAGCAGACAAGTCGGGCGCTTGGCCTATTTCCGGGCCGCCGCTTGATCGTTAGGATTTTTACGGCGCTGCTGTGGATGGTTGCGCCAAACAGTCCGATAAAAATCACGATTAGAAAACGACTTTTTAGCCGAGGAGTGTGCATGGCCGCATTTGACCGTCTTTCAGTTTTTCTTTTGGCCTTCATTGCCGCCATCTGGCTTGGCGGCTGCGCTGTTTCTGCCTTGCCGGACGTGGCGCCTGCGCTTGAAGTGGGTCAGTTGCCGACGCCGCCTGCGCCGAGCAGGCGTGTGGCCGCTTTGATGCCTGTTGCAGGCAGCGCTGAGCCGGCACGCACAGGCCAGGCCGCAGAGCCGCACCGGCCAGCAAAAGCAGCGCCTCCGGCTGCCCGGTCAACCTTGCCGCCCCGAGAAGCTCTCAATACAAAAGCCAAAGCGCAGCAAGCCGCTGCGGCCCGGGCACAGCGCATGGCCAGTGTGCAGGCGCGCGGTGACGCAGCGCTGGCAGCTGTCGCCGCCAAGTCAGTCAGGCCGCGTGCCGACAGAACGCCGGCCGGGCGACCGCCGCTGACTGCCGTCAGCGCGGCGGCAGTGCAAGCGTCGCCAGCTTTGGCCGTTGTGCCCAATGCGCCCACGCGTGCGCTGGCCGATGGCAATGTGCCTTCGCGCGCCTTCGCTGAACCCTACACCCCGCTGCCACTTGGGGCTGACGTGGGCGCAGGCAGTGCAGGGGTCCTAGGCGTGATGGGAAAGGCCGGGTCTTGAGCGGCAGGCGAGCGGAAGTGCCGCCTTAAAAATGAGCGCGGCGACGAGACGATTCAACTTCTTACAAATTCACGCGATCTTTCCTGAATCTTTTCTTGAGGTCGATGCGTATTTTGAACGGGCAGCAACTCACTGCTCTTGACTTCAATCCACGCAGTCAACTTCCATTCACCTCAGGAGATTCATCATGACGAGAAAGCCCGGACCTATTGCAAGCGCTTGCATTTTGTTGATCGCTGCTTCGGCAGCGATGGCAGCAAGCCACCGTGAAGCCCCATTTATCACCAGCGCGCCCAAGGTTGATGGCACCGATTTTTATATGTTCCGCAGCTATGAGGGCGTGAGTGCGACTGGCACCGGCGGTCGCTCCGATTACGTCACGCTGCTGGCCAACTACCAGCCGCTTCAGGCTCCCTACGGCGGCCCCAACTACTTCCAGATGGACCCGAACGCGCTGTACGAGATTCACCTCGACAACACCGGCGACGCGGTCGAAGACCTCACCTTTCAGTTCCGCTTCAAAAACAAGCTCAAAGGCACAGCGCTGACCGTCGGCGGCACGCAGGTGCCGATTCCGCTGATTCAGTCGGGGGCAGTCAGCACGCTAAACGACCCCAACCTGAACGTCAACGAAAGTTATGAGGTCAAGGTGGTGCGCGGCCCGCGCCGCAGCAACACCGGCTCAAACGTATTCAAGACCGGCGGTGGCACCACGTTCGAAAAGCCGGTCGATTACATCGGCACCAAGACGATTGCCGACTACCCGGCGTATGCAGCGCGTCACATTCACACCATCACCATTCCCGGCTGCCCCGCAGGCAAGGACCAGGGCAAGGTGTTTGTCGGCCAGCGCCAGGAAGGCTTCGCCGTCAACCTCGGCCCGGTGTTCGATCTGGTCAACGCACCCGCAGCTGTCCTGCTCGACCCGGCCAACAAGGATGCAGCCGGCAATGGTGGCGGCAACCACATCATCCAGAAGTCCAATGTCACGACGATGGCCATCGAGGTACACAAGGACTGTCTGACCAACGGCGCCGAGCCTGTCGTCGGCGGCTGGACCACCGCCAGCTTGCGTCAGGGGCGTCTGGTTAATCCGAAACCCGGTTCGGGCAACGACAAGGGCGAGAAAGCCGGTGGTGCCTGGGTCCAGGTTTCGCGTCTGGGCAACCCGCTGGTCAATGAACTGGTGATCGGCCTGCCCGACAAAGACAAGTTCAACGCCTCGGCCCCGGCTGACGATGCGCAGTTTTTGAACTACGTGATCAACCCCACGCTGCCGCCGCTGCTCAGCCTCGTGCTTGGTGCCAACGTGACGCCGACGAATTTGCCACGCACCGATCTGGCCACGACCTTTTTGACCGGCATCACCGGC
>JANOOO010000106.1:0-6123 GCA_031421375.1 Polaromonas sp. | reverse complement strand
GCCCGTCAACAGCGCCGCAACGCAGAGCACGCCGAAGACCGGAAACGCCGTAGCCAGCGCCGCGCCGAGCATGGCCGCGATGACGCTGTAGATGACGGGCTTCTTCAAGCCATGACGGTCGGCAAACCGCCCGGCAGGCAGAGCCAGAAACACCTGCGTCAGGGCGAAAAGCGAGAGCAAAAAGCCGACAGCGAGCGGACTGTAGCCTTCGCGCAGGGCCAGCAGCGGTGCCGCCAAACGCATGCCGGTCATGCAGGCGTGCAGGCAGATCTGCGCGCCGATGAGCCGGGCGAGCTCAGGCGTCAAGGCGGGTTTCCGTCGGCTGGGCGGGTAGTCAAGCGGGATCCTGCATCGGTATCGTCCATCGGGATCAATCGCGCCGAATCGAGCTCGGGCAGTGCCTCGACATTGCGCAGCGCCTTGCCCATTACACGGCTGCGCTGCTCGGCGCTGCTCAGCGTGTTCAGCACGGTTTCGGTCTGCCGCCTGACGTTGGCCAGCACGTCGCCGAACTTGCCAAACTCGGTTTTGACCGCGCCCAAAACCTGCCAGACCTCGCTGGAGCGCTTTTCGAGTGCCAGCGTTCGGAAGCCCATCTGCAGCGAATTGAGCATGGCCAGCAAGGTCGTCGGGCCGGCCAGCGTGATGCGGTGATCGCGCTGCAGGCTTTCCATCAGACCAGGTCGGCGCAGCACCTCGGCAAACAGCCCTTCAGTCGGCAAAAATAAAATCGCAAAGTCGGTAGTAAACGGCGGGTCGATGTATTTGTCGGCAATCGACTTTGCCTCAAGCCGTATCCGCGATTCCAGCGCCTTGCCAGCCGCGTCGGCACCAGGCGCATCAGCACGTTGCTGCGCGTCGAGCAGGCGCTCGTAATCGTCGCTCGGAAATTTGGCATCGATGGGCAGCCAAAGCGGCTCGCCGGAGTCCGAGCGCCCGGGCAGCTTGATGGCGAAATCGACCGGGTTTTTGCCGCCGCGCCGCGTCACCACCTGCGCTGAAAACTGATCGACGGTGAAGACCTGTTCGAGCAGCGCTGCGAGCTGCGCTTCGCCGAAGATGCCGCGAGTTTTGACATTGGTCAGCAGGTGTTTGAGGTCGCCGACGCCCTGCGCCAATGTCTGCATTTCGCCCAGCCCGCGATGCACCTGTTCGAGCCGGTCGGCGACCTGCTTGAAGCTCTCGCCAAGCCGGGTTTCCAGCGTGGTCTGCAATTTTTCATCGACGGTCTTGCGCATTTCGTCGAGCTTGGCGGCGTTCGTCTGCTGCAGCTGCGCCAGCTGCTTTTCCAGCGTGTCGCGCACCTCGACCATGCGGCGCGCATTGGAATCGCTCAGTGATTGCAACTGCTCGGCCAGCGTGCGCGAAAGGCTGGTTTGAAGCAGCGTCAGTTGCTGCGCAAACGCATCAAGCTGGGCGTTCTGCGTGCGGATGGCTTCGGCGCTTTGGCCGACCAGCGCTTGCTGAAAGGTGGCGAAGGTGCTGGCCAGCTCCTGCCTGCTGCTGCGCGAAGTCTCGGCGATTTCGCGGCGCAGTTCGCGCTCGGTTTTTTCGTGGCCGGCCGCCAGGCCAGCCAGCAATTCGATTTGCGCGCTGCGATCCGGCTTGCGCAGCATCAACCCAAGCATCAACCCGACCAGCAGCAGCACCGCCACCAGCAGGCCAGTAATCAGCCAGCTTTCCATCAGCGTTCGGTCCCGGATTCGCTATTCATTTAGGAGCTGCCTGCGCCCTATTCACGGGGGTCAACGGCCGATTTCCTTCAAAAAAAGCAATCAAATTGTCGGCTGCGAGCTGCGCCATCGCCAGCCGCGTCGGGATCGACGCGCTGGCGATGTGCGGCGTCAGCACGACGTTGGTCAGCTTCAACAGATCGGGGTGGACTTTGGGTTCGCCCTCAAACACATCGAGGCCCGCTGCGGCGATTTGCCCGCTGCGCAGCGCTGCGGCCAGCGCTACGTCATCGACGATGCCGCCGCGCGCGATGTTGACCAGCGTCGCGGTCGGCTTCATCAGGGCCAGCTCGGCGGCACCGATGCTGTGGTGCGACGCGGCCGAATACGGCAGCACCAGCACCAGGTGGTCAGCGGTTTTCAGCAGCTCGTCGCGGCTGACAAAGCGCGCCTTGCAGTCGGCTTCAATCGCAGCGTCAAGCCGCGAGCGGTTGTGGTAAATCACCTTCATGCCAAAGCCATGCGCGCCGCGTTTGGCAATGCCCTGCCCGATCCGGCCCATGCCGAGAATGCCAAGCGTCGCGCCGTGAATGTCGGAGCCGGCAAACATGTCGTAGCTCCACTTCGTCCACTTGCCGGCGCGCAGGTAATGCTCGCTCTCGGTGATGCGCCGGGCCGTCGCCATCAACAGCGCAAAGCCGAAGTCTGCGGTGGTTTCAGTCAGCACGTCGGGGGTATTGGTGGCCAGCACGCCGGCTGCGGTCATCGCGTCGATGTCGAAGTTGTTGTAGCCGACTGCCATGTTGGCGCAGATTTTGAGGTCGGGACAAGCCGCCAGCACCTCGGCGTCGATGCGGTCGCTACCGGTGGTCAACGCTCCCGCCTTGCCCTGCAGGCGTGCGATCAATTGCGCCTTGTCCCACACCGCCTCAAGCTGGTTGGACTCGACCTCGAAATGCGGCTCAAGTGCCGCGATGATTTGCGGAAAGACGGCGCGTGCCACCAGAATTTTGGGCTTGCTCATGAAATATGTTCCAGGGAAATGTGCATTGTTGAAAAACTAACGAAACCAGATCAGCGTGACGACGACAAACAGCGGCAGCAGCACCACCGCCGACCAGGCCATGTAGCCGAAAAAGCCCGGCATCTTCACACCGCGCTCTTGGGCAATGGCTTTGACCATCAAGTTGGGGGCATTGCCAATGTAGGTATTGGCCCCCATGAAGACTGCGCCGGCCGAAATGGCCGCGAGCGTGGGCGCGAAGGTGGTCATCAATGCCTGCGCATCGCCACCCGCCGTGTTGAAGAAAACCAGGTAAGTCGGCGCGTTGTCGAGGAAGGACGACAACAAACCAGTGGCCCAAAAGTACATCACCGGGTCGGGCTGGCCGTCGGGCCGCGTGACGGCGGCAATCACGCTGCCGAACGGCCCGTTGATGCCGGCCTTCAGCATTGCAATGACCGGGATGATGGTTAAAAAGATAGCGGCAAACAACTTGGCGACCTCTTGCATCGGCCCCCATGAAAATTGGTTGTCGCTGTGGACTGCCGCAGGCGTGAGTCGCAGCGACACCAGCGTCACCGCCACCAGCCCCGCATCGCGCAACAGGCCGGGCAAGCCCACCACTGTGCCGAAAATGTCAAAGCTCACATCGGATTTCCAGATACCGCTCATCAACACCAGCACCATGATGGCGGCGAGCAGCATGAAGTTTCGCGCACCGTCAAAACCCAGGCGTGGCGTGTCGGGCGTCGGGTCGCGGCGCAGCACGCCTTCGTGGCGATAAAACCAGCGGTCAAGCAGATAAAAAATGCCCAGCAAACTGACAGTCATGAACAGCGTCTCGGGAAAAATGTTCTTCGCGGTCCAGAAAAAATCGACGCCCTTGAGGAAGCCCAGAAACAGCGGCGGGTCGCCTAGCGGCGTCAGCGAGCCGCCGACGTTGGACACCAAAAAGATAAAAAACACCACGACATGCGTGCGGTGCTGCCGGTTATCGTTGGCACGAATCAGCGGGCGAATCAAAAGCATCGATGCGCCGGTGGTGCCCATCACACTGGCCAGCACCGTGCCGATTGCCAAAATCGTGGTGTTCAGCGCCGGGCTGCCGTGCAGGTTGCCGCGAATGAAAATTCCGCCGGCCACGGTGTAGAGCGCGGTCAACAAGACGATGAACGGAATGTATTCGGCCAGCAGCGCATGCACCAATTGGCTGCCGGCCAGCGCGGGGCCGAAAACGGCAGCGAAAGGCAGAAAGAAAGCCAGCGTCCAGGCCACTGAAACCTTGCCGAAATGGTGATGCCAAAACCGGGGTGCGAGCAAGGGCAGCAGCGCGATGGAAAGCAAAATCCCGGCAAACGGCAGGCCCCACAGCGGCGACAGGCGGCTGGCATCGAATTCGGCGGCATGCGAGAGGCTTGGCACCAGCAGCGCTGCTGCAAGCGTCAATCGTGCAGCCCAGGTCGAGTGCATGCATTTGAATCTCATTTCATTGCCAGATCGATTGTGAACGCGAAGGCGAAGCGCGGACAGTACAGACGTACGGCAAGCGAAGCCGACAAAGTACACGGATGATTTAGGAATGGAATCATTCGTTCTTTGAAAAAGGCGACTTCAGGGTGAAAGCCGGTTGCAGGCCCGGGTCAGGCTTGCCGCTGAAAATTTTGGCGACGCGCACGAAGAGCTGACTCAAGAAGCGCCAGCAAATCCGGATCATCCAGAGGCTGAGAATCAGCACGACGACCAACGCAACCAGAAAAACCACCGGATGCGCGAGCGACAGCCACAGCCCCGCTGGCACCATGCTGTCTTCGACCAGCGACGCGCCAACATTGGTAAAAGGCTCTGGCGATGTATTGAGGGCTGCGCGCGTCGTGGCCTTGGCGGTGAAACTGGTGGCGGCCAGCGTGCCGCCGACCAGCGCCGCCACCAGCGACATCACGCCACTGTCCGCGCCCAAAGTCGCCGCAGCCAGCGCCGCACCGGCCGGAATTCGAATCACGCTGTGAACCACGTCCCACAGCGAATCCAGCCCCGGAATCTTGTCCGCAAAAAACTCGACAAACACCATGAAGCCGCTGGCCCCCAGCACCACGGGATTCGAGAGCAGATGCAAGCCCTGCGGCAGATTGACCCAGCCCAGATAGCCAGCCAAGCCTGTCAGCAGCACGACGAGATAAAGCCGCACGCCGCTGGCCCAGCCGAGCGCACCGGCCAAGGCAACCAGCTGAGCAGTGTCCAGTGCTTGCATCAAATCGTCCTCAAGGGGAATCGGGAATCAGCCACGATGGCTTGCGCTTCTGCAGAAACGACTGCACGCCTTCACGGCCCTCCGCGCTGACGCGAATGTCGGCAATGCCTTCGACGGTAATTTGCACCAGCGCTGGCGTGATGGCTTGCTCTGCCACGTCCTGCACCAGCTTTTTGCAAAGTCTCACCGCATTCGGCCCGGCGTTGACCAGTGTCTTCGCCAGCTCGGCGACTCGCGCATCGAACGCGGATGCCACCACCACCTCATGCACAAAGCCGATGCGATGCGCCTCGCGCGCATCGAAGCGCTCGGCCGTCAAAAAATAGCGGTGCGCTGCCCGCGCGCCCATAGCCCGAATGACATACGGGCTGATGGTGGCCGGAATCAGACCCAGCCTGACTTCACTCAAACAGTAGTTGGCGGTGTCAGCGGAAATCGCGATGTCGCACGCCGCCACCAGCCCGGTTCCGCCCGCATAAGCGTCGCCCTGCACGCGCGCAATCGTCGGCTTCGGGCACTCGTAAATGGTGCGGAGCATGGTGGCGAGCTGACCCGCATCAAGCAAATTTTCCTCACGCGTGTAATCGGCCATTCGGCGCATCCAGTTCAGATCAGCGCCGGCGCAAAAGGCCGTGCCCGCAGCCGCCAGCACGATGCAGCGAACGTCGTCACGTTGACCCAACTCGCGAAAAGCCGTGGTCAATTCGGCAATGACTTCGTCGTTGAAGGCGTTTCGGACTTCGGGGCGATTGAGGGTGACAGTGGCAACCGCGTTTTTGCAGGTGAGTTCAAGATGCTTCATAGATTTATGCCTTCAATACCGCTTCGCCACTTCTTCCAGCATCACCTCGGTAGCCCCACCGCCAATCGCCAGCACGCGCGCGTCGCGCCACAGCCGTTCGATCGGCGTCTCGCGCATGTAGCCCATGCCGCCATGAAACTGCTGGCAGGTCTGCACGACTTCATTGACCAGCTCACCTGTCAGTGCCTTGAGCATCGACACGTCCTGCACGATGTCATGGCCCTGGGTGACGCGCCAGGCGCAGTGGTACATGAACTGACGCGCAGCGCGGGTCTTGGCGTCAAGCATCGACAGGCGCTGCCTGATGGTCTGCTGGTCCCACAAGGGCCCGCCGAAGGCCTGGCGCTGGCGCACATAGTCAAGCGTCAGCTTGAGCGCCTGCTGACAGTGGCCGACT
>JANOOO010000105.1:0-2976 GCA_031421375.1 Polaromonas sp. | reverse complement strand
GGTACTTCCATATCTCAACGCAGATCAAGCAAATGCTGGGCTACGAGCCCGATGCGCCGCTCGATCATGCACAGGTCATGTCGCACTTCCACCCAGACGATCAACGGGCGGGCTTGGCCGCATTGAAACGCGCCTGCGATCCCGCCGGCGACGGGCGCATCGCGGTCGAGCAGCGCATCGTGCGGCGCGATGGCGCCGTGCGCTGGATCTCGAGCGTCGGGCGCGTGCTGTTTGAGAACGGCGTGCCCAAGCGCTCGATCGGCTTCTGGGTCGATATCACCGAACGCAAGCTCCTTGAGCAGGAAACCCTGGCACAAGCCCAAACCCTGGCCGAGCTGGACCGGCGCAAGGACGAGTTTCTGGCGATGCTCGGCCACGAACTGCGCAACCCGCTGGCCGCGCTTTCCAATGCCGTGCAATTGCTGCGTGTGCAGAAGCACGAAGAGCCCAGGCAAAAACAGGGTCGCAGCATCATTGAGCGGCAGGTCAAGCAACTCACGCACCTGGTCGATGACCTGCTTGAAGTCTCGCGCATCAACACCGGCAGCCTGCGCCTGCGCCAGCAGCAAGTGAGTCTGCGCAGCGTCGTGGAACGCGCGCTCGAAACCGCCCAGCCGACAATCGCGGAGCAGCACCATGAGCTGACCGTGCGTTTTTCATCAACGCCGATTTACCTCTATGCCGACGGCTCGCGACTTGAGCAAGTGCTGGTCAATCTGCTCAGCAACGCGGCCAAATACACCCCAAAAGGCGGGCGCATCGAGCTCACGATTGATGAAGACGACGGGCAGGTTGCGATTTGCGTGCGTGACAACGGCATTGGCATTGCGCCCGATCTGTTGCCGCATATTTTTGAGCTGTTTACGCAGGCCGAATGCTCGCTGGACCGCTCGCAAGGCGGGCTGGGAATCGGCCTGTCGCTGGTGCAAAGGCTGGTTGAGCTGCACGGCGGCAGTGTGGTGGCCCACAGCAAGCCGGGGCGCGGCAGCGAGTTCGTCGTTCGGCTGCCCTTGATGCAGGCAGCCGTACCCACCGCAAACGCGCCAGTGGCAGAAATTGCCGCAGCCCAGTCAGGAGGGCTCCACATCATGGTGGTTGACGACAACGTCGATGCTGCCGAGAGCCTGGCGGTGCTGCTGGAGATGACCGGGCACTCGGTTCGGCTGGCTTACGACGGCCCGAGCGCATTGGAGGCGGTGATGGCGTACCGGCCCGATGTGCTGCTGCTCGACATCGGCCTGCCCGGGCTCGATGGCTTTGAGGTGGCGCAAAGAATTCGCAGGCAATCGGCGCTCAATCAGGTTACGCTGGTTGCGCTGACCGGCTACGGCCAGGACAGCGACCGCCAGCGCGCATTCGACGCCGGTTTCGACTACCACCTCGTCAAACCTGCTGATTTTGGCGAGATCGAAAAAATCCTGGCAATGGTCAAGCCAGGCGTGCGTTGAAGCTCACGCCATTTCCCCGACAGAGCCGCAGAAGAATCAGTCTTTGAGCCATATAAAACGGGCGCAGGCAGCTCTTTTATTAATAGCAACCAGGTTCTGGGAACGGCCTGACTGCAATGCTCGCCAGAGAAACTAAAATCTTGTCAAGACGCTTCTCCAACTGCACCCGCACACGCACGCCTGCTCAGGCAGGCACCAAGGAACCCATGGCCCGCACTCTCTACGACAAAATCTGGGACGAACACGTCGTCCACACCGAAGACGACGGCACGTCGATTCTGTATATCGACCGCCACCTGGTGCATGAAGTCACCAGCCCGCAGGCCTTCGAGGGCCTGCGCGAGGCGGGCCGAAAAGTCTGGCGCATCAGCTCCATCGTCGCAACCGCTGACCACAACACGCCGACCACCGGCTGGGAACTCGGCTACGACGGCATCACCGACCTGGTCAGCAAGCAGCAGATCACGACGCTCGACAGCAACATCGCTGAATTTGGCGCGGCAGCGTTCTTTCCGTTTCTGTCAAAACGCCAAGGCATCGTCCATGTGATCGGCCCTGAAACCGGTGCCACGCTGCCCGGCATGACGGTCGTTTGCGGCGACTCACACACCTCGACGCACGGCGCGTTCGGCGCGCTGGCGCACGGCATCGGCACCAGCGAGGTCGAGCATGTGATGGCGACGCAAACGCTGCTGGCGAAAAAGGCGAAGAATCTGCTGATCAAGGTTGAAGGCACGCTGTCCAGGGGCTGCACCGCCAAAGACATCGTGCTGGCGATCATCGGCAAGATCGGCACGGCTGGCGGCACTGGCTACACCATCGAGTTCGCCGGCGCAGCGATACGCGCATTGAGCATGGAAGGCCGCATGACGGTCTGCAATATGGCCATCGAGGGCGGGGCCCGCGCCGGGCTGGTCGCCGTCGATCAGAAAACCATCGACTACATCAAGGGCCGGCTGCTGGCACCCGGCACTGATGCGCTCACCGGCAAATTCGTCGGCGGCCCCGAGTGGGACCAGGCCAGTGCCTATTGGGCAACGCTGCAGTCCGACACCGATGCGGTTTTTGATGCGGTAGTCGAGCTTGACGCGGCGCAAATCCTGCCGCAAGTGACCTGGGGTACTTCGCCCGAGATGGTGCTGCCCATCGACGGCCGCGTGCCCGACCCGGAGAAAGAAAAAGACCCGAACAAACGTGACGCCATCGAGCGTGCGCTGACCTACATGGGCTTGCAGCCGGGCAAGGCACTCAACGATTTGTACATCGACAAGGTGTTCATCGGCAGCTGCACCAACAGCCGCATTGAAGACATGCGCGAAGCTGCCGCGATGGTTAAAAAACTCGGCCTCAAGGTGGCGAAAAACGTCAAGCTGGCGCTTGTTGTGCCGGGTTCGGGTCTGGTCAAGGAGCAGGCCGAGCGCGAAGGGCTGGACGTGATTTTCAAGGCCGCCGGGTTCGAGTGGCGCGAGCCCGGTTGCTCAATGTGCCTGGCCATGAACGCCGACCGGCTGGAGCCCGGCGAGCGCTG
>JANOOO010000104.1:0-1543 GCA_031421375.1 Polaromonas sp. | reverse complement strand
CGATGTGCTGGTCATCGGCGGCGGCAACGCGGCGCTCTGCGCAGCGCTGATGGCGGCCGAGGCGGGCGCTTCGGTGCTGCTGCTGGAGGCCGCACCACGCGCGTGGCGCGGCGGCAATTCGCAGCACACGCGCAACCTGCGCTGCATGCACGACGCGCCGCAGGATGTGCTGACCGGGGCCTACCTAGAGGAAGAGTACTGGCAGGACTTGCTCAAGGTCACTGGCGGGCAGACCAACGAGCAATTGGCGCGGCTCGCCATTCGTCATTCGTCGAATTGCCGCGACTGGATGCGCTCCCACGGCGTGCGCTTTCAGCCCTCGCTGTCGGGCACGCTGCACCTGTCGCGGACCAATGCGTTTTTTATGGGCGGCGGCAAGGCGCTGGTCAATGCCTACTACCGCAGCGCCGAAAAACTTGGCGTGCAGATTCGCTACGACGCGCCGGTGGACAGGCTGGAGATCAAGGGCGGTGTGTTCGTTGCCGCGCACATCAAAGGCGAACGCATCGAGGCGCGCGCTTGTGTGGTCGCCAGCGGCGGCTTCGAGTCCGACCGCGCCTGGCTGCGCGAGGCCTGGGGCCAGAACGAGGCCGGCGAATGGCCGGCCGACAACTTTGCAATTCGCGGAACGCGCTTCAACATGGGTGTGCCCTTGAAAGACCTGATTGCGCAGGGTGCCGACACCATCGGCGACCCGACGCAATCACACTGCGTCGCCATCGACGCGCGCGCACCGCTTTACGACGGCGGCATCGCGACGCGTGTCGATTGCGTGTCGCTCGGCATCGTGGTCAACCAGCATGCGCAGCGCTTTTACGACGAGGGCGAAGACTTTTGGCCCAAGCGTTATGCGATCTGGGGCCGGCTGGTGGCGCTGCAGCCGGGGCAACGAGCCTATTCAATCATTGACGCCAAGGCCGTTGGCCGCTTCATGCCGCCGGTGTTTCGCGGCGCGAAAGCCGCATCCATCGAGCAACTCGCGCAGCAGCTCGGGCTTGAGCCGCAGGCGCTGAGGCAAAGCGTCAACGCGTTCAACGCAGCCTGCCAGAGCGGCAGCTTCGATCATGCGGTGCTCGACGATTGCCACACTCTCGGCCTGAGTCCGGCCAAAACCCATTGGGCGCGGCCGCTTGATACCGCGCCGTTTTACGGTTACGCGCTCAAGCCCGGCATCACCTTCACCTACCTCGGCATGAAGGTCAACGAGCGCGGTGCCGTGCATTTTGGCGGCGAGCCCAGCCCGAATCTTTTTGCCGCGGGCGAGATCATGGCCGGCAATGTGTTGGGCAAGGGCTACACCGCCGGTGTCGGCATGACGATTGGCACGGCCTTCGGAAGGATTGCCGGATCAGCGGCTGCCAGCGCTGCGAAGCCCATAACACGGGCGCAGTCAGCTATCGGAGGAAGCGCTGAACAAGTCCCGCGTGGCGCGCGATCCCCCGGCCTCGGGCGGTCTGCGGCGTTGAATTTCTTGCCAATAGCCAGCTATTGGCTGCGAAATCCGCCTTGCAGCCCATCCCGATCCGGGTGCCGCGCATCCACG
>JANOOO010000103.1:0-2221 GCA_031421375.1 Polaromonas sp. | reverse complement strand
CTGAAGATCATCGGCCTGCTGCGCGTCATGTTCGACCCGCGCATCACCCTGCAGCAGCAAGTCAGCGACCAGCTCAAGAGCCATTTCGGCGACAAGGTGTTCAACACCGTGATTCCGCGCAACGTGCGCCTGGCCGAAGCGCCGAGTTATGGCCTGCCCGGCGTGGCGTTCGACCCGGCGTCCAAAGGCGCGCAGGCCTTCCTGGCTTTTGCCGAAGAGATGGTGGCGCGCACGCGGGTGCCGTCATGAGCCGGGCTGGATTGCCCGCCCCTGTGCCGCGCAGCCTCCTGCTCCCTCGCCCTTTGGGAGAGGGTTGGGGCTTCACGCTGCGGCTCCAGAAGCGCCTGCGCGCTTCTGGACAGCGTGAAGAAGGTCGGGCTCCGCCCGGCCAGCGGCCTGCAAGACAGGGCTCCCCCTTGCGCTTTGCCAATGTCGATCTCGAACCTCCCACGCTCACCCTAACCCTCTCCCGCCAGCGGACAAGGGAAGGACGCGGCGCTCGCACCCAAATGTGGCGGCTCAGGGAGTGGGCAGCTCAAAATTTGCATAAAAACCTGCCAGAGACCAATCAGTACGGGCGCAGGCAGCTCCTGAAATGATAGCGACCGAAACCTCGCCCAAGGCTGCGGCCAGCCCGGAGATGCGTGTTCTGCTGCTTCCCGGCTGGCAAAACAGCGGCCCTGAGCACTGGCAAAGCCATTGGGAGCGGCTGTACGGTTACGAGCGGGTTGAGCAGCATGACTGGATGCGCCCGCTGCGCGGCGACTGGCTGGCTCGGCTGGAAGACGTGCTGCTGACGGCCGATACCAGCGCCGCGGCCGAGTCCAGCCCGATGCCCGTCGTCCTGGTCGCGCACAGCCTCGGCTGCCTCGCCGCCGTCGCCTGGGCCGCGCATTCCCGGCAAACCACGCGCGTCGCAGCGGCGCTGCTGGTCGCCCCACCCGACCTTGACCGTGAAGAACTGCGCGAGACGCTGCCCGGCTGGTCCCCGGTGTCCCTGCAAAAGCTGCCCTTCCCCAGCGTGCTGATCGCCAGCCGCAACGACCCATTTTGCAGGCCAGATCGCGCCCGCCATTTTGCCGATGCGTGGGGCGCGCAGCTGATCGACGCCGGGCCGCGCGGCCACCTCAATGCCGACAGCGGCCTGGGCGACTGGCTTGACGCCCATCAAACCCTTGAAACGCTGATGCGCAGCGCCGCAGTCAGCCCGCAGCAAGCCAAACTTCAAAATACCAACGAAAGCAACTAAATGGCCACCAAAAAACCAAAAGGGCTCGGCCGCGGGCTCGAAACGCTGCTCGGCCCCCGGGTCGATGAATCGCCCGACGTGAGCGGCAGCACCGGCATCAACCGCGCCAGCACCAGCCCGGGCCAGCCGGCCTCGCTGCGGCTGGTCGATCTGGTGGCCGGGCAGTACCAGCCACGAACCCGCATGGACGAAGGCGCGCTCTACGAGCTGGCCGATTCGATCCGGGTGCAGGGCATCATGCAGCCGATTCTGGTGCGCCGATTGACCAGCGGCGTGAACGACGGCAAGTACGAAATCATTGCTGGCGAGCGGCGCTTTCGGGCCGCCAAACTGGCCGGGCTCGACAGCGTGCCGGTGCTGGTGCGCGAGGTGCCGGACGAAGCCGCCGCCGCGATGTCGCTGATTGAAAACATCCAGCGCGAAGACCTGAACCCGCTCGAAGAAGCGCAGGGCTTGCAGCGGCTGGTGAAGGAATTTGGCCACACGCACGAGCTGGCGGCGCAGGCGGTAGGGCGATCGCGCAGCGCCGCGTCGAACCTGCTGCGACTGCTCAATCTGGCCGACCCGGTGCAAACCATGCTGATGGCCGGCGACCTCGACATGGGCCATGCCAGAGCGCTATTGAGCCTGGACCGCGCCATGCAGATCACCGCCGCCAATCAGATCGCGGCCAAAAAAATGTCAGTGCGCGAAACCGAAAGTCTGGTGAAAAAACTAAGCGCCGAGTTTTCGTTGAAGCCGCAAAACCGGGAAAAACCGGCCAAAGAAAAATCCCGCGACACGCGGCGAGTGGAAGAAGAGCTCGCCGACTTGTTAATGACAACGGTTGAAGTGCGTGTCAAAAAACAGGTCAAGCGCAACGGCAAGATGGAGCAAACCGGCGAGCTGGCGATTCAATTCTCGTCGCTCGACGAGTTGAACGGGTTGATTGAGCGGGTGCGCGGCGGCGCGTGAATCGCCGGCAAGGGTCTG
>JANOOO010000102.1:0-6376 GCA_031421375.1 Polaromonas sp. | reverse complement strand
GGCGGCATGGGCGCGTATTCGCCGGCACCGGTGGTCACGCCGCAAATCCATGCACGCGTGATGCGCGAAATTATTTTGCCGACAATTCGCGGCATGGAGGACGACGGCATCAACTACACCGGCTTTTTGTATGCGGGCCTGATGATCGATGCGCAGGGCCAGCCCAAAACGCTTGAATTCAACTGCCGCATGGGCGACCCCGAAACGCAGCCCATCATGATGCGGCTCAAGACCGACTTGTTCGAGGTCATGATGGCCGCGACCTCGGGTGCGCTCGACAAGGTGGAACTGGAATGGGACCGTCGCCCGGCGCTGGGCGTGGTCATGGCCACGCACGGCTACCCGATGAGCCCGCGTAAGGACGACGCCATTTTCGGCTTGCCATCCGTTGCCGAGCTGGCCGACGACGCGATGGTGTTTCACGCTGGCACGCGCGCCGCTGAGGACCCGAGCGGCGCGACTGTCACCTCTGGCGGGCGCGTGCTGTGCGTAACCGCGCTGGGCAGCACGGTGAAGGCTGCGCAGCAGCGTGCCTACGAAATCACGCACGGCATTGCCTTTGATGGCGCGCAGTATCGGCGCGACATCGGCTACCGCGCAATCAAATCGTGATGACGGCAGCTGCGCCTGGAATGCCGCCGTCCGGTGACGAAGCCGGTGGGCTGGTTCCGCTCGAAGTCGTCCGCACCTACCTGCTCGGCCTGCAGGCACGCATCGCCCTAGCGGTGTCAGCGCTCGACGGTCAGGCGTTTCTGGTCGATGCCTGGCGCAAGGAGCCCGGCGAGCCGCTGCAGGGCAATGGCATCACGCAGATTCTGGAAGGCGGGCGGGTTTTTGAGCGCGCCGGTTGCGGTTTCTCGCATGTGCGTGGCGCCAAGCTGCCGTCGTCTGCCACGCAGCACCGGCCCGAACTGAGCGGCGCGCCCTTTGAGGCGATGGGTGTGTCGCTGGTGTTTCACCCGCGCAACCCTTATGTGCCCACGGTTCACATGAACGTGCGCATGCTCGCGGCCACGCCAGCCGGAGAGGGCGCGCAACCGGTTTGCTGGTTCGGCGGGGGCATGGACCTGACGCCGTATTACGGCTTTGAGGACGACGCCGCGCACTTTCATCGAAGCTGCAAAGAATCACTCGCGCCCTTCGGCGACGACAAATACCCGCGCTTCAAGAAATGGTGCGACGAGTATTTCTATTTGAAGCACCGGCAGGAGCCGCGCGGCATCGGCGGAATTTTTTTCGACGACTTCAACGAGCTTGGCGCAGCACAAAGTTTTGCAATGCTGCAAAGCGTCGCCGATTCGTTTCTGGGTGCGTACATACCGATTGTCAAAGCACGCATGGACACGCCCTACGGTGAGCGCGAACGCGCCTTTCAGCTGTACCGGCGGGGCCGCTACGTCGAGTTCAACCTGGTTTGGGACCGGGGCACGCACTTCGGCCTGCAATCAGGTGGCCGCACTGAATCGATTTTGATGTCGATGCCGCCGCTGGCGAGCTGGTCGTATCAGCCTACGCTGGAGGCCGACTCACCCGAAGCGCGGCTGTATCGCCATTTTTTAATTCAGCGGGACTGGGTTTGAATGAGTCTGCATCGCCGCAACTGCGCGGGTCAGGCAGCCCGGCCCGCAGGCGCATCGGCGTGTTCGGCGGCGCGTTTGACCCGCCGCACAACGCGCACCTCGCCCTCGCTGGTGCCGCCATTGCCGAGGCCGGCTTAGATGTTTTGCACGTGGTTCCGACCGGCCAAGCCTGGCACAAGACACGCTCGCTGAGCACCCCTGAACATCGGCTGGCGATGACGCGGCTGGCCTTCGAGGGTATGACGCAGGTCTTCGTCGATGACCGCGAAATTCGCCGTGGCGGCCCCAGCTACACCATCGACACGCTGGAAGCGCTGCAGGCCGGGCAGCCCGACGCGCAATTGATGCTGGTGATCGGCGCCGACCAGTTTGCCGCGTTCAGGCAATGGCACCGGTGGCTGGACGTGGCTACACTCGCTATAATTTTAGTAGCTGCCCGCGCCCGTATTGATTGGTCTGAGAACCAGATTAATGCTTATCCTGAGCTTGGAAACCGGGTTTTCAAGCTGACTCTGCCTGAGATGCCAGTCAGCGCCACCGAGCTGCGCCGCGCCGCAGCATCGGGTGGTGACATTTCCAGTCAGGTTCCGCACGCTGTAGCGCGTTATATTTCACTTCACTCGCTTTATCAAAAGCCCTAGTTTTCCAACCCCATTCCCTTAAAAAAAGCACGCCTTCCGCATGACCAACACCCCTGTCAAAACACTCGCATCCGACAAGAAAGATGTCCAGAAACTTCAGCGCGCCATCATTGATGGCCTGGAGGACGTCAAGGCCCAGGATATCGTGGTGTTTGACACGGAGCACGTTACCGCCTTGTTCGAGCGCGTCATCATTGCCTCGGGCACCTCGAACCGTCAGACCAAGGCACTCGCCGCCAGTGTGCGCGACGCGGTGCGCGAGGCCGGCTTCGGCAAGCCTCGCATCGAGGGCGAAGAAAACGGCGAATGGATCATCGTCGATTGCGGTGCCGCAGTGGCGCACATCATGCAGCCGACGATTCGCCAGTACTACCACCTGGAAGAATTGTGGGGCGACAAGCCCGTCAAGCTCAAGCTGGGCGCAGCTGCTCCGGCCGCCGCTCGCAAGCCGGCGCAGGCCGAGCCGGTCATGGAAGAGAAAGCCGCTGTGCGGAAGAAGCCGGGTATGAAATCGGCAGGGAAGCCAGCCGGCAAATCCCCAGGCAAGGCGGCACCGGCGAGACGCGCGGCGGCACCATCGAGCCCGCCGGATTCAAGCTACATCGGCCGCGTCGGCAAAACCCACGACTGGACTGCCGCGCGCAATGCCACGCAAACCGCTGGCGAGGTGCCAGCAGCTCCGGTGAAACCGGCACGCAAGGCGGCAGCGTCTGCCAAGCCTGCCAGCGCTAAAACGCCAGCACGGGCACCGGCAAAATTCCCCGCGAAAGCGTCGGCAAAAGCTGTCGCTAGGTCTCCGGCGAAAGTGCCAGCCAAAAAGCCCGCCGTCAAAATCATTGGCAAGCCTGCTGCACGCAAAGTCGCGGCTAAACCAGCGGAAGTCAAGAAGCCCGCTGCCAAGCGTCCCGCCGCCCGGAAAACGCCCGCCACCGGTCGATGAAACTGAGCATCGTCGCAGTCGGCCAGAAGGTGCCTGACTGGGCGCAAAGCGCCTACGACGATTACGCCAAACGCTTTCCGCCCGAGCTCAAGGTCAGTCTCAGGGCCGTCAAGACCGAAGCACGCGGATCGAAGGCGCTGGACACCTTGCTGTCTGCCGAGCGCTTGCGCATTGAGGCGGCGATTGACAAAGGCACGCGCATCGTCGCGCTCGACGAAAAAGGCGCATCGGTCACCACGGTGGGTCTGGCCGACAAGCTTCAGGCGTGGCAAATGTCGGGTGAAGACGTTGCCATCGTCATCGGCGGGCCTGATGGGCTGGACGCAGACTTCAAACGCAGCGCGCACGAGCGCATGCGCCTGTCGGACCTGACATTGCCCCATGCAATGGTGCGCGTGCTGCTGATTGAGCAGCTCTACCGCGCCTGGACGATCACCATCAACCATCCGTACCATAGGAGCTAATGTGGCCCCCACGGTCGCGCACTGCGTGTCGCTCCCTGCCCCCCGAGGGGGCCGCTGCGCCTGTGGTCTGGCAAAGCCAGTCCCGCGGCCCCTGCTGGTGGGGGATAGTGCGCCCACAGTCGTTGGAAGCCCGCCCAAGAGCCAAAGAACCACACGAGACGAGTAAGCGCATGGGCGATCCTGTCGAGCAGGGGCCGTGGAACCGGCTTTGCCGGGCCACAGGCGCAGCGGCCCCCTCGGGGGGCAGGGAGTTACGCGTAGCGAACGACCGTGGGGGCCACATGCACCATGACTGATTTCATCTACCTCGCCTCACAAAGCCCGCGCCGCCGCGAGTTGCTGGCGCAGATCGGCGTGCGCTGCGAATTGCTGCTGCCCGATGACGACGAGGACGCCGAAGCGCTTGAAGTGATCCGGGCTGGAGAAAGTCCGGCCGCTTACGTCCAGCGCGTCACCCGGTTGAAGCTCGATGCTGCCGTGCTGCGGCTGAAGCGCCGCAGACTGCCAGCCGCTCCCATCCTCTGCGCTGATACCACGGTGGCCTTGGGCCGCACCATCCTGGGCAAACCCACCGATTCAAATGAAGCCTGTTCCATGCTTGGGTCACTCGCTGGTCTTACGCACCGCGTGCTGACGGCTGTGGCCGTTCAACGCGGCCTGCGGCGCTTCGAAGCTTTGAGTACCTCTCGCGTCAGCTTCGGCGACCTGACGGCCAGCCAGATCAAGACCTATGCTGCAACCGGCGAGCCGCTGGGCAAAGCCGGTGCCTACGCCATTCAAGGCCAGGCTGGCCGGCACATCACGCACATCACCGGCAGCTACAGTGGCATCGTCGGCTTGCCGTTGTTTGAAACCTCTAGCCTGCTGCGCGCAGCCGGATTGAAAATTTAAGTGCGTACCCATGACTGCTTTAATCCCCCCTCCCAACCAGCAGGAAATCCTCGTTAACTGGTCGCCGCAGGAATCGCGTGTGGCCGTCATTGAGCACGGCGCGGTGCAGGAGCTGCACGTCGAGCGCACGCTCGAACGCGGCCTGGTCGGCAACGTCTATCTGGGCAAGGTGGTGCGGGTGCTGCCGGGCATGCAGTCGGCGTTCATCGACATCGGCCTGGACCGCGCTGCGTTTTTGCACGTCGCCGACCTGATCACCCATATCGCCAGTCGCCATGCTGATAGCGACCCTGCAGTCGCCGAATCGCCTGCCGTTCCGGCTGCGGCGCGGCCTATCGAGAAGCAGTTGTTCGAGGGCCAGTCGCTGATGGTGCAGGTGCTCAAAGATGCCATCGGCACGAAAGGGGCGCGCCTGACCGGGCAAATCAGCATTGCCGGCCGTCTCTTGGTGTTTTTGCCGCAAGACAACCACATCGGCGTCTCGCAAAAAATACCGCATCGCCAGCGCGACGAGTTGCGTCAGCGCCTTTTGGCGCTCAATGCCGGGCTGGCCGGCGGCTTTATTTTGCGGACCAACGCCGAAGACGCAAGCGACGCCGAGCTATTTGACGACATCACCTACCTGCGAAAAACCTGGGCGCGAATCAAGGAGGCGGCGCTGCGTTTGCCAGCCGCTTCGCTGCTGCACCGCGACCTTGATTTGCTGCAGCGGGTGCTGCGCGATGTGGCCGCCGAAAACACGCAAAACATTCGCATCGACTCGCGCGAGCAGTTCGGCAAGCTCTGCGTGTTTGCTGCTGAATTCATGCCGGGCATACTGCCGAAAATCGCGCATTACACCGGCGAGCGGCCAATTTTTGATCTCTTCAACGTCGATGAAGAAATTGCGCGTGCGCTGGGCCGCCGGGTTGAGCTGAAATCGGGCGGCTACCTCATCATTGACCAGACCGAGGCGCTGACGACAGTCGATGTCAATACCGGCGGTTTCGTCGGTGTGCGAAATTTCGACGACACGATCTTCAAGACCAATCTGGAAGCATCGCAAAGCATTGCTCGCCAGCTTCGGCTGCGCAACCTGGGCGGCATTGTCATCGTCGATTTCATCGACATGAGCAAAGAAACCCATCAGGCGCAGGTGCTTGCCGAGTTTCAAAAACAGCTGACGCGCGACCGTATCAAGACTTCCGTCAATGGCTTTTCGTCGCTGGGGCTGCTTGAGATGACGCGCAAACGCACCAGAGAGTCGCTGGCGCACCAGTTGTGCGAGCCGTGCAGCGCCTGTGCAGGCAAGGGCACTGTCAAGACCACGCGCAGCGTCAGCTACGACATCCTGCGTGAGATTCTTCGCGAAGCGCGGCAATTTAACCCGCGTGAATTTCGTGTCATCGCATCGCCCAAAGTCGTGGAGTTTTTTCTCGACGAAGAAAGTCAGCACCTGGCCAGTTTGAGTGAATTCATCGGAAAACCGATCTCGCTGCAGGCTGAATCGGCGATGGCGCAGGAACAATACGATATTGTTTTGATTTAAACCTTTGTCCCGAAATCCATGCCAGCCAGCCAGCGCCCCATCCCGATTCTGATGTATCACCAGATCGACGAGCCCCCACCGAAGGGCGCGCCTTTTCGCAGCCTGTATGTGTCGCCAGAGTCCTTTTCCAGGCAGATGGGCCTGCTCAAAAAAATGGGCTACACAGGAATGTCGATGGGCAATCTGCTGCCCTATCTGCGCGGCGAGAAGCGCGGCAAAGTCGTCGGCATTACCTTCGACGACGGCTACGTGAACAACCTGACAAATGCGCTGCCGGTTTTGGGTCGGCACGGTTTTTCATCGACCTGTTATGCCGTTGGCGGGTTGCTCGG
>JANOOO010000101.1:0-3126 GCA_031421375.1 Polaromonas sp. | reverse complement strand
GCTGTGCCTTTGTAAGACAGCTCAAGACCTTCGTTGCGGGCACGGCTGATGTTGGCGAAGGCAAAGGTGGTGGTGTCGAAATTGAGCTGATCTTTGATGCGCGTGTCAAACCAGGTCGCGCGCAATAGCTGGCTGCCTTGTGCATATTGCAGGCCCAGCTCCTTGCTGCGGCCGAGTTCAGGTTGCAGCTGCGGGTTGCCAAAGCCAGGTGCGAACAGATAGCCCAGCGGCGGCGCGATGAACGCGGTGGACGCGCTGGCAATCAGCTTGACTTGCTGGGTGAGCGGGTAACCGTAGCCGATGTAGCCGGTGGTCTCTTTCAAGTCACCGACCTTGTCGTTGCGAAGGTTTACCTGCAAGCCACCGCCAGCAACGCTGCCCTCGACGCCGGCGAACACGGCGGTCGCATTGCGGCGCTGGTCATAGGGCGTCGCGAAAGGGGAAGTGGTGGTCGTTTCAACGCCCTGCCGCTGTCGATCCAGTCCGGCAGTCAGCAACCAGTCTCTGCCCAACGCCAGCGTGTTGACCCAGTTGAGCACTGTGGCGCGGGTCACAAAGCCGTCGGTCGAGCCAAACACCCCATCGTCGAAGAAGCGGCTCTTGTCCGACTGCTCACCAAGCGACAGGCGACTGCGCCAGTTGCCAAAGGTGTTGTCGGTGAAGACGGTTGCCTGGCTGAGGCGCGTAGTCGAGTTTTGAATGTCGGTGGGCGCGCCAAAGGCGTTGTCATAGGCCGTGTCGCCGGTGGACTTGAACAGTTTGAAGCCAAAGTTATGCGCGTTGGAGAGTTTGTGCGTGGCCGAGACGGTTGCAGAGGTGTTGGCGTAGCTGTCGGCATCCGGGTTGGCGCCGGGCTGCTGCGCCGCATTGATGGCCGAAAAGCCGTCGGTTTTCAGGCGGGACACGTTGGCGCTGAAAGCGGTGTCGCCAAAATTCGCGCTGATGCCGCCGGCCAGCTTGTTATAGGCACGCGGTCCCAACTCCAGCGAGACCGTTGCCGTGGGTACGCGCGAGCCGACCCGGGTGAAAATCTGAATGACGCCGCCGATGGCACCTGAGCCGTAAATCGCCGAAACATTGCCGCGCACGATTTCCACGCGCTCGACGCTGTCGAGCATGATGTGTTCGAGGCTGACCGCGCCCGACGCGTCCTGCTTGTTCTGCGCAATGCCGTCAATGAGCACCAGCGTTTCCAGCGCGGCGGCACCGCGCAAAAACAGGCTTGAATTGGTGCCGATGCCGCCGGTTTGCGTGCGTTGCAGGCCCGCCTCACGCTGGAGCAGCGTGACCAGATCGCTCGCCTGGGAGCGCTCGATTTCCTGCCGGGTGATGGTGGTTGTATGTGGCAAGGCGCTGCTGAGCAATTGCTCGCTGCGTGTTGCGGTCACAACCGTCTCGCTAAGCAGGGGCGGGTTGGTGATTTGGGCAACAGCCGCCATCGGCACACAAGTAGCTGCCACGACCGAAGCCAGCACGCTGCGGCGCGCGCGAAAAAAACAAAGTTTCATGAGTGAGTCCAACAAACAAAATGCCCTCACCGGCTTCCCCGCCAGTGCATGAGCGTTACGGCTGCGCGCTCGTTGTTAAACAGACGCGCAACCACCTTGTTGGCCGGTATCCGGGCTGATGGAGCAACCTTCATCGCCTTCCCAAGCGCGTGTTCAAAACGCTCAGTGGCCAGTGATGAAAGCGAAATGCATGCTTCAACATCAAGTTGAATCCAGGCATTCGTCCACTTACCGTTGCGGGGGCAGCGCAGGTTGGAAGTCGCGGCGCTCGCTTCAGGAATATCCTGTTGCGCGGCATTTGACTTCCCCCTGCTTCCCGTTGAACTGCAGCATGTGAACCACGCTGCGAGCACCAACAGGCGCGAATTCTACGCTGACGATTTCGCCTCACCCTACAATTGCGCTGCATGGCCAACCCCACCCAAATCGACCAGATCACCGAGCGCGTCGAGCGTTTGCTGCTGCGTTATGAAGAACTGCTGCGCACCAACGCGCTGCTCGAAAAACGGCTGGCAAACCTGACGCTGGAGCGCGATTCTTTGCAATCGAGACTCAGTGCTGCTCGCGCCCGGGTTGATGCCCTGCTCGACCGCCTGCCTGACAGCAACGCCAACGCCAACGAAGGTGTCCGATGAAGCAACTCGAAGTTCAGATCATGGGCCAGAGCTACCTGCTAGGTTGCCCTGAAAACGGCGATGCACGCATGCTTGATGCGGTCAATCGCGTGGATCTCGCGATGTGCAAAATTCGCGATGCCGGCAAAATCAAGGCGCGTGACCGCATCGCGGTGCTTGCCGCGTTGAATCTCGCCTTTGAACTGCCAGAGCGCAGTGCGATCCCCGACCCTTTTGCCAACACGGCAAAGCTCGCCAGACCGGCAGCTGCTGACGCTCTGACCGCGCCCCAACTATCGGCGCTGATTGCCCGGCTCGACGCGGCGCTCGGCGAAGACGGCCAGCTGCTCTGACACAGCGCGGCATGCGCCGGTTTAAGCCGGTTTAAGCCCCTGTCCTGCAAGCCAATTCAAAGCCCGCACCCTACAATCGACTTGTCTGCGGTGTTCACCGGGCTTTATATTTCCTTGAACCAATGCTCTCTGAGCACGGGCTTGGTAAATTGTCCGGCTGGTGTGATCGTCTCGCGTTAGACGAACCCGAAACCTGACTGCCCTCGCCCACCTGAACCCTGGTTCAGGATGACGGTCCGGTGGCATTCGCAGACACCTTTTTTTAGGCTGCCGCAGTGACTGCTGCGGCCCAAGGCGCTCCCAGCGCTCGCTCCGCGCTTCGCTACGCTGCGCCCCACCAAAATTGAATATGGCGCTCGAACCCCTGCTGATTTTTTTCTTGCTGGCAATCGGCAGCTGCACCGGGTTTTTGGCTGGCCTGCTCGGCATCGGCGGCGGCATGGTGATGGTGCCTTTTGTCAGCCTGATTCTTGAGGCGCGTGGCTACCCGGCCGACTACACCATCAAGATCGCCGTCGCCACCTCGCTGGCAACCATCTGCTTTACCTCCCTGTCCTCGGTCTATGCGCACCACCAGCGCGGCGCGGTGCTGTGGCCCGTGGTCCGCGTGCTGGCACCGGGCATCGTGGTCGGCTCCCTTGTCGGCGCGCA
>JANOOO010000100.1:0-6055 GCA_031421375.1 Polaromonas sp. | reverse complement strand
ATGCGGCTGCTCGCGCTGCCCGGCCTGCCGGGGCCGGACGCGGCCGACGCGCTCGGCCTGGCGATCTGTCACGCGCACGCGGGCGCCTCGTTTGCGGCGATCGCCAAGGCGGCGACGCTGACACGGCGCTCGCACGGCCAGTTTCGCCGCGGCCGGACCTACTGAGCGGCGGCGAGCGGCGCGAGGCCAGAGCGGCAAGCGCGGGCCCGGTAACCGCACTGGGCGGCAGCCGGCGCCTGCACCGGGCGGTGTCGTCACAGCCGACGCCTACAATTTCGCGTCTGTTCACCCCATTTCCCCACCGCCATGAGCGAACCCCCGGCTGCGGCGTCTGCAACGCCCGACCTGAGCGAGATCCCGCCGCGCGTGAAGGCGGAAATCCTGGCGCAGGCGTTGCCCTACATCCGCCAGTTCCACGGCAAGACGATCGTCATCAAGTACGGCGGCAACGCCATGACCGACCCGGCGCTGCAGCAGGACTTTGCCGAAGACGTCGTGCTGCTTAAGTTGGTCGGCATGAACCCGGTGGTCGTACACGGCGGCGGTCCGCAGATCGACGAGGCGCTCGCCAAGATCGGCAAGAAGGGCACCTTCATCCAGGGCATGCGTGTCACCGACGAGGAGACGATGGAAGTCGTCGAATGGGTGCTGGCCGGCCAGGTGCAGCAAGATATTGTTGGGCTCATCAACCAGGCTGGTGGCAAGGCCGTTGGCTTGACAGGCCGTGACGGCGGGTTGATTCGCGCCCGCAAGCTCAAGATGCTCGACCGGGACGACCCAACACGCGAGCACGATGTAGGCTTTGTCGGCGAGATCGAAAGCATTGACCCGAGCGTGGTCAAGGCGTTGCAGGACGATGCCTTCATTCCGGTCATCAGCCCGATTGGTTTTGGCGAGCACAACGAGAGCTACAACATCAATGCCGACGTGGTGGCCGGCAAGCTGGCGACCGTGCTGAAGGCCGAGAAATTGCTGCTTCTGACCAATACACCCGGCGTGTTGAACAAGGCGGGTGAGTTGTTGACGGATCTGTCGGCGCGCGAGATTGATGCGCTGTTTGCCGACGGCACTATATCGGGCGGCATGCTGCCCAAAATCGAAGGCGCACTGGACGCCGCGCGCAGCGGCGTCAACGCGGTTCACATCATTGACGGGCGCGTGCCGCATGCGCTGCTTCTTGAAATTCTGACGGACCAGGCTTTCGGCACGATGATTCGCTCACATTGAGTTATGTGGCCGATCTGCTGCACCGATGCAGCACCTCGACCATAGACAAAAACCCGGTGTTGTGAGGCGCAAAATCGGCCTGGATGCTATGAGAGAATCTTTCGCAGATGTTTCGGTTGTCTGACATTCTTTTCAAAACATTACCTGGACCGCCACCATGTCCGATCTGGTCATTGCCCCCGAGCTAGCAAGCGACATCAGCCCGCGCGCCTTGCCGCCGGGCGCAGAGGCAGCAACCCGCAAACGGCCCAAGCCAGGCGAGCGGCGGGTGCAAATCCTCGAAGCGCTGGCGACCATGCTTGAGAAGCCCGGTGCCGAGCGCGTGACCACCTCGGCCCTTGCTGCCAGGCTTGATGTCAGCGAGGCCGCGCTGTATCGGCATTTCGCCAGCAAAGCGCAGATGTTTGAAGGCTTGATCGAATTCATCGAGCAAAGCGTCTTCACGCTGGTCAACCAGATTGCCGAGCGCGAGCTTGATGGCAGCCAGCGCACACGCAAGCTGGTCGTGATGATTCTTCAATTCGCTGAAAAAAACCCCGGAATGACGCGCGTGATGGTGGGCGATGCGCTGGTGTTTGAAAACGAGCGGCTGCAAGAACGCATGAACCAGTTTTTTGACAAAGTAGAAGCCGCGCTCAAGCAAAGCCTGCGCGAAGCCGCAAATTTGAATGGCACGGCAACCCCCACCGTCGATGCGCAGGTGCGTGCCTCTGTGGTGGTGGCCTTCATGGTGGGCCGGCTGCAGCGCTTTACCCGGTCGGGCTTCAAACGCCTGCCTTCCGAGCACCTTGAGGCCAGCCTGGCCAGGCTGCTGGACTGAGCCCTTCGGCTGGGAGTCTGGGCGGTAGAAGGCGTCGAAGCGAAAAGCGGCCCCAGCGAGGATAGTTTTTGACGATTTCGCAGCCCAATATCTGGATATTTGGCAAGGAAGCGGCGAAAAATAGACTGCTGCGGTCGCTTTGCAGCCGACGCTCCTTCTGCCGCTCAGACTCCTGGGGCGTCACGGCCCGGCAACGCATGGCCTGCGGCAGATCAATCGAGCGCATCAACCGTGTCCGCATCGGGCACATCGCCAACGCCTGCCGCGTCACGGCTGCCTGAAGTTTCAGCCAACCGCAGAAGGCGACCACTTCGGGCCAGGCGCTGCTGCGCGGGCCGACCGCCCAAGCCGGGTGACCACGAACCGCGCTGAATAGATCCACGTTTCCCTTGATGCCGGGTTGCAGTGGCGCAGTCGCGCCAATGATGCTTTCATCGCCCTACACTTTGGGCGATGTTCAATGCCGCTTTGCATGTTGTGGTGATGGGTGTGGCCGGTTGCGGCAAGTCAGCTGTCGGGGCGCGCATCGCGGCGCTGCTGGTTCTACCGTTGATTGAAGGCGATGACTTTCACCCGCTCGCCAACGTCGAGAAAATGCAGCGCGGCCAGCCGCTGCTGGACGCCGACCGCGCTGACTGGCTGGCTGCGCTGGGGCTTGAATTGCGCGCTGCGCCCGGCGGTGCGGTGCTGACATGCTCGGCGCTCAAGCACGCCTACCGCGACGGCCTGCGCGTGGCCCGGCCCGGCCTGTCCTTTGTTTATCTGCAAATCAGCCCCGACGAATCGCTGCGGCGCGTGGCTGCACGCGGCGCGCATTTTTACCCGCCCAGCCTGGTTGCCAGCCAGTTTGAAGCCTTGCAGTCGCCCGAGGCTGAGCCCCAGGTGTTGACGCTTGATGGCACGCTGCCAATCGATGCGCTTGCGCTTCAGACCGTCGCGTGGTTGCGCGCGCAGCCGCGCTAGGCGAGCGCCGAAAGCACCTGCGCTGGTGCGCAGTCAACCGGCTGTTGTCAATCGGGGTAGGGTCAACCGGGGACTTTCGCGGCCAGCAGCCGGAAGTCATCTTCGTACTGTCTGAGCGTCTTGACGGCATGCTGGCGCTGCTCGGGCGTGGTCACGTTGTGCAAATCAGCAAAGCTCTTGCAGGCATCCTGCGTCTGCGTCTCCAGATAGCGGCGATAGGCCGGCTCGCTCGATACAAACGGTTGCTGCAGCAGTCCATGCACGGCTTCCACTGCGCGCTGCTGCGCCGCCGCTTCGGCACCGGGCGGGGCGTCTGCCAGGGCGCGCAGGGTTTGCAGCATCGCCCCCTGGCGGCGCAGGCGTTCGGTATAGGCAATTTTTGCGTCAAAGCGCGACTGATGGATGCTTTGCGTCAGCGCCGCCAGCTGACGCTCGCCCAGACGGCCATAGAGTTTTTCGGCGCGCTCGGCCGCGTCTTTCACGCGCTTGCTGCGCAGTTTCGCGGGCGATGCGTCCAGGTAGTCGTTTCTGAATTTGGCGTTGTCGCGGGCAAACTTTTTTTCCATCTGATCGAATTGCCTGTCATTAAAGTGCAAGGCCACGCGCGCTGCGCCAGGCTCAATCTGCGTGGCCACCGCAAGCAGTTTGGCGCGCACGTCGGTGACGGTTTCACACGCCTGCGCGGCTGAAAAATCGGACGACATCTGCGGCTGCAGTTTATTTAGCGTTTCGATGTAGGCCCCAAGCTGCGTCTTGCGGTGCCAGCTTTGCAGCCGTGTCAGCTCGGCCTTCATCTCGTGTTTTTGCCCGGCGTCGAAGTCGAAATAGCGGTCGATGTAGAGATACATCAACTCGGGTGCATGGTTGTAGGCCAGCTTGATGGCACCGCAGCCAGCCAGGGCGAAAGCAATCACCAGCACGCCGATAATTCGCACCATTAGACACGGGCTTGCAGCTGCGACCCGGTCTTCGCAAACTTTCAATGCAGGAACCAGCATGTCTCTTCCAATCGATGTTGTCGTCATGGCTGCCGGCAAGGGCACGCGCATGAAAAGCGCCTTGCCCAAAGTGTTGCACCGTTTGGGTGGCCGCGCGCTGCTGGCCCATGTCACCGACTGTGCTGCAAGGCTTTCGGCGCGGCAGGTGATCGTCATCACGGGGCACGGTGCAGAGCAGGTTGAGGCGGCTTGCAACCGTGCAGATTGGGCAAGACAAACTGTAAACACAGGGCCAGAGAAGCAGGGGCTCAAGTTCGCGCGCCAGGAGCCACAGCTTGGCACCGGCCACGCCGTGCAGCAGGCGCTGCCGCTGCTGGGTGACGATGGCGTCACGCTGGTGCTGTCGGGCGATGTGCCCTTGATCGAAGCCAGCACGCTGGCCGCGCTACTGGCTGAATCGGACGATCAGCGCCTGGCATTGCTGACGCTGCGCATGCCCGACCCAACGGGCTATGGCCGCATCGTGCGCGCGGGCATCGAGGCGTCGGCGCAGGTGCGCGCCATCGTCGAGCAGAAAGACGCGAGCGATGCCGAACGCGCCATCGACGAAATTTACAGCGGCATCATGGCTGTGCCGACGCGGCTGCTGCGGCGCTGGCTGGCGCGTCTCGACAACAAGAATGCCCAGGCCGAGTTCTACCTGACCGACATCGTGAAGTTCGCCGTCGCCGATGGCGTGGCCGTGGTGGCGCACCGCATTGTTGATGCGGCGCAGGTCGCCGGAGTCAACAGCCCGGCGCAACTCGCCGCGCTGGAGCGCGAATATCAGCGCCGCCGCGCCGATGCACTGATGGCGCAAGGCGTGCGTTTGGCTGACCCGGCGCGCTTTGATGTGCGCGGTGCCTTGCATTGCGGGCACGATGTCGAGATCGACGTCAACTGCGTCTTCGAGGGCGAAGTCTCGCTGGGCGACGGCGTTCGCATCGGGCCGAACTGCGTGATTGCCAATGCTGCGATTGCGGCAGGCGCGGTGATTGCCGCCTTCACTCACATCGACGGCGAACAGCTCGGCGTTCAGATCGGAACAGGCGCACGCATTGGCCCGTTTGCGCGGCTGCGGCCCGGCGCGCAGCTGGGCAGCGACGTACATATCGGCAACTTCGTTGAAGTCAAAAACGCCACGCTGGCAAACGGTGCCAAGGCCAATCACCTGGCCTACATCGGCGACGCGACGGTCGGCGAGCGCGTCAACTACGGCGCGGGCAGCATCACCGCCAATTACGACGGTGCCAACAAGCACCGCACCGTGATCGAGGCCGACGTACACATCGGTAGCAACTGCGTGCTGGTGGCGCCGCTCACCATCGGCGCGGGCGGCACAGTGGGCGCGGGCTCGGTTATCACGCGCGACACGGCGGCTGGGGCGCTGTCGATTGTGCGTGGGCGGCAGGCCAGTTATGCGGGCTGGGCGCGACCGAAAAAGGCGACTGGTTAGCCGTTTTCCCTGTCTGCGCGAAGCCAGAGCCGAGCTGTACGCAGCCTGCAGTAGCTATAAATTAAATAGCTGCTTGCGCCCGGTGTTATTGGGTCAGTGGCACTTTTGGTTCAAATTTTGCCCGTTTCACGACAAAAAACGCCTTCACGTTGCGCACGTTGGCATCGTGCGTGAACAGACGCCGAGAGACGGCCAGGCGGTCAGGCATGTCGCGCGCGTATATGCGGGCTGGCTCTACGATCAACGTTTGTCTCAATTTGGAAAGGCCAGCTTATGTGCGGCATCGTGGCAGGCGTTTCGCCTCAAAACATCGTTCCCATCCTGGTTCAGGGCCTGCAGCGGCTCGAATACCGGGGTTATGACTCATGCGGCGTGGCGGTGTATGCCGGCGGCTTGAGGCGCGCACGCAGCACGGCCCGCGTGGCCGAGCTGCAGGCGCAGGTCAGCGCCGAGCACCTCGAAGGCACCACGGGCATTGCCCACACGCGCTGGGCCACGCACGGCGCGCCGGCCGTGCATAACGCGCACCCGCACTTCAGCCACGGACCCGGCATAAGCAGCCTCAACGCGGGTGTCGGCAACCCTGGTCGCGTGGCGCTGGTTCACAACGGC